>JAIBAF010000018.1 GCA_019695335.1 bacterium | reverse complement strand
TGTTGAAATAAACGGTACTTGAGCTGATTGTCCTGATTGTCTAACTGATTATGAATTTTGTTTTGCTGTTTCACTAAGTATTCACGTTTGACCGGCATCCAGCTTAGCTTCACTTCGGATGCGGGAATTTCAAGCGTGAGCGCCCGTCCGTCGTATGCATATTTAGGCAATTCAGGTTGTTCCACGCTGTTGTATAAAATCAAATAATCCGTCGGGCCGTATTGCATGATCTGCACGCGCACTACCGACTCGGTTCCCTTCATCGGCAAGTCTTCAAAAAGTCCGTACTTCTGACGCTGGAGTTCACTGATTGAGCGTCCCACTGAGCGGTCGAGAATCAATGGTTCCACGTTTGGATTGATCACCATGGACGCCGAAGCCTTCCGGCTTCCATACCACGCACCGGCTAGAAATCCAACCGCAGCCCCTGCCGCCGCCGCTGCAAATTGTTTGTCATTATCTTTGAATTTTTGCCATTCACTCGCCAATACTTTTGAACTGACTACCTTACCGGCTAACCATCCTGCGACGCCACCCAGCGCCGATACACCGCCCGCTCTCAAAAGCGAACGCCCGATATCATCCAATTCAATCCTGCTGATCGCCCTGACCGGTATTTCCTGCATGCGATCGCCTTGACGAATGATCACCCGATCCGATTCCAGGCCGGCCATCACACATTGGATCTCCACATCTCCTACATGCACCGTCACCGGCTTATTCATATAAATTCCCAAGGCATCTTTTAGCGCGTAATAATCATAACTTCCGTCTTTTGAATTCATCAGGCTTTTCGTTCCGGAACATCCGGTTAATAATAAGGCCCAAAGCAGCAAATAAATGAATCGCTTCATGGATTCTCCTCGAAGATAAAGTGGATTATTTATTAAAATTTTTCTCACTGAAATATCAACCCCTCAGTTGATGGAAGTTTTTTGTGAAGATCGCAGCAGGTTCGTGCAATCTTTCACATGACCGCGAATAAAGTTAGGAAATCGAAACAACGGATTTCAACGCACATTTTCGCAAGGCTAAATTGCTATGCTTCTTCGATGGGCATTTTCACAATATCAGCAAGCATAGGCTCCTGATTTTTTTGAGAATACGAAGCATTCATTTTTCCATATTCCGTCGGACTCATACCATATTTTCTTTTAAATGTCCTCAAAAAAGTACTGTAATGAACATAGCCGCACTCCGAAGCTATTTCAAACCGGCGTAATCGGTTTTTTAGCAACTCATTTTTGCCATGTTCCATACGGAAGCTTTCGATCAGTTCCTGCGGAGTGGTCTTTCTGAATATTCTTACGATTTCATAAACCCTTTGCGGGCTTATTCCCAATTCCGCGGCCAGCGCATTTACATTAAAATCCGGCTCATGGAAACGCTTTTGAATAATCTGATCGATTAAATTGAGCCAGTAGTCAGAGCGTTCCCTTTTTTTAGAAAGCATAATTCACCCCTCGTAGCATTTGAAACTTTTTTGGAAAGTTTGTGTGTGCGGCAAGACGAGATCGTCTCTAGCCCTCATACAAGAGACGCTTAACCGGTCATTTTTCCATGAAAACGATGGAATTTTTTTGACACAAAGGATAAGCTTAATATTTTAAGGAAATGCTATCGTTTTATTACGCACATAATTGAATTTTTAGTGATAATTAAGCATTGATTTATTTATCAAAATGTCTTAGTTTTACCACGGTTTTATCTTACTTTTAATCAGAATTTTCTATGCCTACTAAGACCGAAGTTCCACCCCAAGACCGCGTAAAAGCAAATTTTGTCAGCGGAGATATTCACATGGTAGATCCGTTTACACAAACGCTTATCCGAAGCGGACTCGCCGACCAATATTTTTTATCCGCAATGTACATGGCGCTGTCTGAATCATCCAAAAAAGATGCGGTCGAAGGACAATTAGCTTCTATTGGCAACGCTTGGGGAAAAGAATTTTATTTACAACTCAACAACCGAATTCAAGAAAACCCCTCTGACAATATTCACAAGCCTCAGGATTATCTTAAAGATGAATTTGTTGAACATCTGAACAGCTATTTTAGTTATTCGGGCCTTGGGCAATTTCGCATTACAGAAGGCCATAAGTTTTACGTTATCAGCATGAATAACCCGGCGATTTTGTACATTGAAAAAAGCGCCATATACATTCCCCTGTTTGCCGGATTTTTTTCAGGACTCTTCAGTTCCGTAGCGGCAAAAGAATTAGACTGCATTCCGCTCACGACAGCCAATCGTCAGGATCAGATCCATTTTGCTTTGAGTATTCCTGCCGTGATCAATGAGATCCGTACATTGCAGAAATCCGGCAAATCGGAAGCGGATATTCTGAATCAATACAACAATCAACACCTTCAGTAATTCGATAGCCTCTTACGTAATCGGTACCAATGGGACACATTATCAGCATAGCCAGCCAAAAAGGAGGCGTCGGCAAAACCACAACCGCGCTTAACTTGGGTATTGCATTTTCCTCGCGGCAATACCGCACGCTCATCATCGATGCCGATCCGCAAGGCGGCGTGGTCTTCAGTCTCGACCGGGGCCGTCAACATTACGATGCCAATGATCATCATCGCGGTCTTTACCATGCACTCTGCGGAGAGGCTGAAATCAATGAAATTGCACGCACGACGGAATTTGATCAATTATTTGTCGTCGATTGCGGTATTGCCAACTCCGTCATCGACGTACAGGCTTTTGAAGAAGCCACTCGCGCATCGGGCCTGCTGAGAGAAATTATTCAAAACACCATGCAATATTTTGATTTGATCTTGATCGATTGTCCCCCGGGTGTCGGATTGATCACTAACGGCGCTCTGATCGCATCCGATTATGTCGTTATTCCGCTTCAGAGCGAACCCCTGAGCCTGCGAACTTTGCCACAGTTGCTGCGTCAATTGATTGAAATTAAAAAAACATCCAATCATGCCATTGAAATAGCGGGTATTCTGATTACGATGTTCGACACATTGAATCCTGTATCTAAAACGGTGACCGAACAAGTTCATACCTATTTCAATGATGATCTGGTATTTCAGTCGCTCATTCCCCGCGACCCGCAACTTCATCGTTTGTACTCAGGGTCGATGAGCGTGAAAGAATTGATCAAAGAAATCGAACCGACTTCGATCGGACTGCAGGCCTACGACGAATTAGCCGAAGAAATTGAAAAAAAGTTTTTAAGAAAATGAGGTAATTCAATGTCAGAGATTAAAGATGAACGTCTTGAAAAATTTGCCGCCGTCGTGCTGCCGGAAAATTATATCAAGCACTCACCCGTTACGGCCGAAATTATTATGGACGAACAGCATCGCGTTATGGCGCTGGATACGGTGTTTCTTTCGGCACTGCACCAATTCATTCATCACAGTTACAAAGGTCAATCCGCCGCAGTTTTATACAAAACGGGTTTTCATTGGGGCGATCAGGCCTATCAAAGTATCGAAAAATTAGCTTTATCAGTTTACACGGATGTTAAGACAATTAAGGAACTTAGCATGCCTCAATTCCACCGGCTTTTCACCAATCACCTGGCGGCCATGGGTTGGGGAAATTTTGAACTTAAACGCCGGGATGACTTTCTTTTTGTTGATCTTTATGACAGCTTTGTCGTTGAATCGTTAAAATCGAATGAGAAAACGGCGACGACGGTGTGTGATCTTTACGCGGGTTTTCTTGCAGGAATTTTCAGCCGTATTTCCAACATGCAATTGGCCTGTTTGGAAATTACATGTATGATTGAAGGATATGAATTTTGTTCTTTCCTGCTCGACAATGAAGAAACGATCGGACAATTAAAGGAAACCATTAGCCATGGCATGACTCCTTTGGAAGCTTTTCAGAAATTGAAGAAGGAAATAGGAGAATCCGCATGAGCGAAAGCAAAGCGTTTGAAGAGACAACCGTTGCAGCTAAATTACTCGATGAATTTTTTTCCCTCTCCCGGCATTCGGTTCAAACTACCGCAACATCGGTATTTTTTGATAAACAATATTTGACGATTACGGAATTTTTAGCGCCGATCGGAAACGATTTGGCCGTCGCAAAACCCGAAATGCGTTCGAATGGCAGTATTGAAAATTTTATTGCCACGTCTTTAAAACGTAAGAAACCAAACGCTTTTCGAAACACTCTAGCCCAAACATTAATGGTTACGAACGATGAACTGAAACCCATGACAATTAAAAATTTTCTGGACCGTTTGAGTTAAGACTTAAGCTGACGATAGCAAAAAGCCTCTCAAAAGAGAGGCTTTTTTAGTTTCCGAGATTACAGTAGAGTTTTAATCGCTTGCAGCGCTTTATCAAAGTCGGGTTGTTCTTCGATCTTTGGACAATATTGCGCGTACTTTACGGTATCGTCTTTATCGACGACAAAAACGCCTCGCCCACAAACTTGCCATTCTTTCAATAAAATGCCATAATTCATTGCAAAAGATTTTTCAGCGTAATCCGACGCCATTTTTATTTTTGCAGCGCCTTTAAGCTGATGCCCGCAAAAACGTCCTTGAGCCGGTGGCAAATCCATACTCACCGTCATGATTTCAACACCGTCGCCCAATTTGGCCGCTTCTTCATTAAACCGGATGGTTTGCGCTTCACACACACCTGTATCTAAAGACGGAACCACATTAAATACTCTGATTTTGCCTTTACTTGAATCCAAAGTAATCTCAGTATTTGGCGCGAGCCCTGTTCTGACTTTAAAATTGGGAGCTTTTTGCCCAACTTTGACTTCTTCGCCTAATAGCGTTAAGGGATTGCCTTTGATCGACGTAATACCGGTTCGCTCAGTCATTATTGACCTCCAAGTATATTGACTATAATAAAATGTAATTAAACGATTTTCTCTGCAAGAAAATAACGATTCTCGAGTCCAGAATCAAATGGAATCTCAGATATTCATTACGAAATCTTGATGAGAGAATTATTTTTTCATTAAAAAAAGATAACAAACATACTTATCTCTTGACTACATAGATCAATTTCTTTATAATAGGCCATCACCCTACCAAATATATTTCAACTTGCTTAGAAACATCGTTTGAAAAGACATATTAAGGACTAGAATTTTACCTTAATTAGTGAATTTTTTCTTAAAGTTGTTACTATTTTGTTTTCGTTACTTAATTAACGTATTTACATTAACTTAATTGAAGAGGCATGTATGAAACGAAGCTATCTACACAAAGTATCTTTGTTTGCTATCGCAGCAATCGCTATTGGTTCCCTCACCTACATCGGTTGCGATGATATCAAAAAAGATATCGCCAGCGTAAACCCCGAAACAAAACAATTTACCGGAACTGTGTTAGGTAAAATTTTTGATCGGTGTACGGGAGCACCGATCGCAGGTGTTAAAGTATCGATTGCTGGAAAATCAGCTGTGACAACCAATTCAAACGGCGAATTTGTTTTCCGTGATGTGCCGATTACTACGGATGGAACCTATACGAATGGCTACAACACTTTTTGGGATTCGTACGAAGTATTAATGGATTTCACTGGGTACAATAAGAATAAAGCCGACAGCCTAAAATATCCCGATTACAAACTGGATCAAGTAGACGTGATTTTTACAGATTTGCATGACGGAGATAATTACGGCAGCGGATCGGATGGAAATCCCAACGAGTCGGGTTCAGGTGCCGACACACCGGTTGATGGTATCGTATCCAGCATGACCGATCTTCAAGCTGGTCGTTTAAACACGACTATTAGCGGTGAAATTGTTGATGCTTTATCATACGATGCTGTCGCGAATGCAATTGTTTACTTAAAACAGACTAATTCAGTTGGAAACACTACGGTTGTTAAACAAACTACAACGGACAATAACGGACAATATGCATTTACACATGTTGAAAACGGCTCTTCATTCACTGTAGAAGCGATGAATCAAGCCAAGACCATGAGTGGTTCCGTTGCAGTCGGATTGACTTGCGGTCAAGATGCTATGTTAAGCTCACAAGTTACCGCACAACGCTTATTACTATCGTCCAATGACAACGTAGCACCGTTTGTGACTTCAATTAATATTCAAAACAACGAAGACGTTGACCTCGCCGCTAAATCAACGATCGTTTACACATTCTCTGAACCCATCAAACAAACGGCTTATACCGATGCAAGCCTTCCCAAAGGCCATAACACGATAATCGATGACATTACTTTTTCATTTACCGGCTTGAAAAAATCCGATGCGGTTATTCAATTTACAGCATCATGGAATGCACCGACCTATGATCAATTAACCATTTCACCGACGGGTATGGTTGGCGCATCACGTTATTCGGTTGCATACGCTGCCGGTATGGCTGCGAAGTTAACTGATGCCAAAGGGAATGCCTTAGCCAACGCAGGAACGGCAATTGTTGGTGACTTTTTAAATACGGAGTCGCTCGCGTTTACTACCAAAGGATTGAGTACTGAACCAGCTAAACCTGTATTGACGAAAGATCCGACTACTCCGCTTGTTCAATGGAATGGCGGCTCAGTCAAATTAGAATGGACGGTTAATGAAACCACGGTTAAGGTTAAATACTTTGACATCTATAAGAAAATTGGCGATGGACCTTTTGATCGCATTGCTACCAATGTTCGTTCAACCGATACGACATTGACAATAGGCACCACGGATTTAAACAGCGGTGGTAACAATCCTCGTTTTGCTCAAAGCGTTCAATTCATAGTTCAAGCAATCAGCACTAATTTGGTGGTTGGACCCGTTAGTGATGCCGTGACTGTAGTTGACGACACAAGACCGACGCTCGATGGAAATTATGCTATCAACGCTGCAGTTTCGGGATTACCCGGTGATGAATTAGCTGGAGCCGGCGATTATGTCTATATCGCGTTTAACGAGCCTGTCAGCGAGACAGACGCTGAGAATATTGCAAACTACGGTATTGACAACACGGGTGGAGGAACTGCTACAACCATTTCAAGTGCGGTTTATTTCGGTCGCACAACAATTACCGGCGTTTTTACTAACCTTTATGTAGTTCGTCTGACAGTAACCAATGGTTCAATAGACGGTGGTGATGTTTTAACGATTACGAATAATACATTCCATGATCTCGCAGGAAATCCAATTGATGTCAACGTCGATCAATTGACTTTCTAATTCAGTAGTTATCGTTTTACCAAAGCCAGCCCAATTCACAACGGGCTGGCTTTTTTTATTGTTGCCTTGATAAATTTCGTGTTGATTTTTTAAAGTACGGTACGTAAGTTAGCACGTCCAAGATTGGAATGTCGTCCAACGGTAGGACAGTGGACTCTGGATCCATTAATCGGGGTTCGAATCCCTGCATTCCAGCAATAAGACTTTCGGCAATACCTGCATGAAAGTCTTTTTTATTTTCTTGCATTTTTACTTTCAATGAGCTAATTTCCAGCGTTAGTTAATAAAGATTTATTACTCCTAATGGAGGTGTTATCCATGAATTTAGGCATGCCTGAAATTATCGTTATTTGTATTGCGGTATTAGTCCTTTTTGGAGCCAAAAAAATTCCTGAATTCGCTCAAGGACTCGGTAAAGGTATCCGGGAATTCAAGCGCGCAATGAACTCAACGGAAGAAGAAATCAAAAAGGGAATGAACGATACTTCCGAGAAAAAATAAAACCCATTGTACCTATCGCAAAATTTTTGCATCCACATCCCGATTTTATCGGGATTTTTTTTATAATTTAAACCTCACTCCATAGCATGAACCTAACGTATTCGGAAATCCGGAATGCTCTACAGCACGGCCGTTCTACTTGCCGCTCGATCATCGAAAATTATTTAACCGTCATCGAATCTAAAAAAAATCTTAATGCGTTCATTACTGTATTTGACCGCGAAAAATTAGTGAAACAGGCCGAGGTCATTGACACGAAGTTTAAATCAGGAAAAGCCGGACGCCTTGCCGGAATGGTGGTCGCTGTCAAAGATGTTATTGTCGTGAAAGACGAGCGCAGCACCAGTGGATCGAAAATCCTCGAACACTATATTTCACCGTACAATGCCACTGTGGTCGAACGATTAGAAAGCGAAGATGCTATCGTCATCGGTAAAACCAATCTGGACGAATTTGCCATGGGATCGTCGAACGAAAATTCGGCTTATGGACCTGCATTGAATCCCATCGATCCGACCCGTGTACCGGGTGGTTCGAGTGGCGGCAGTGCCGTGGCGGTTGCTGCAGGGCTGGCTACAACAGCTTTGGGTTCGGAAACCGGCGGCTCGGTTCGCCTCCCCGCTTCTTTTTGCGGCGTTGTCGGATTAAAGCCGACTTATGGCCGTGTGTCTCGTTACGGCCTTAGCGCATTTGCATCATCTTTTGATCAGATCGGGCCGCTTGGCAATAATGTGGCTGATACGGCTCTGATGGCTTCGATCATTTCCGGGTTAGATGCGCATGATACAACTACAGCAAATATTCCCGTCGCTGACTATTATACCGAGATGGAAAAAGGCGTCAAAGGATTAAAAATCGGAATTCCAAAAGAATATTTCGGTCAAGGCATTCAAAAAGACGTTGAAGATGCCGTACAGCAAACTATACGACGTCTTGTCGGCGCCGGAGCCGAGCCGGTTGAAATTTCTCTTCCCCATACGGAATACGGGATTGCAACGTATTACATTTTGGTTACGGCTGAAGCATCGTCGAACCTTGCCCGCTATGACGGGGTTCGGTACACGCACCGGTCGACTGATTCCAAAACGATCAACGATGTTTTTGTTAAAAGTCGTAGTGAGGGTTTTGGCCCCGAAGTCAAACGTCGAATCATGCTCGGCACTTACGTTTTAAGCGCGGGTTATTATGATGCTTATTATAAAAAAGCACAAAAAGTCCGTACACTGATCAAAAATGATTTTGTCGCCGCGTTTTCCAAAGTGGATTGCATCATAGCGCCCACATCACCTACTGCGGCTTTCAAACTCGGCGAAAAAACCGATGACCCTTTATCTATGTATCTCTCCGATGTCTACACGGTGAATATCAATATTGCCGGTAATCCTTCACTCAGCGTGCCGTGCGGAAAAGATTCTAATAATCTCCCTATCGGTATACAAATCATTGCCCAAGATTTTGATGAAGGCATGTGTTTCAGAGTTGCGCAGGCAATTGAAAAATTCTGATCATTCATGAAACGAGCCATTGTACTGATTTTTATTTTTTTTGGAATTGCGTGCTCGAAGCCGCAATCCCCAGCAGGTACAATAACCCTGAGTTGGTGGCAATTTTGGGCCGAACCTTACCAAAAACCTGTCGTCCAGGACATTATACAGAAATTCGAAAAAGAAAATCCCGGAATCAAAATTCAAATGACTGAGCTTACATGGCAAACCGGGCATGATAAAATCGCAGCAGCTTTTGCTGCCGGTCGTGCACCCGATGTGGTGGAATTAGGTTCAGACTGGATTTATGAATTTGTCTCCGGTGGAGTTATTAGAAACATTACTCCTCAGGCCGATTCCATTCGCGATCAGTTTTTAGGATGGGGTATGGCGACAGTTGACGGGCAGGTATATGCTTTTCCATGGATGCTAGGCTCGCGGGCCATATTCGTCAATAATGATCTTATTCAACAGCCAATTGCGGATTGGAACGAATGGCTGGCAGCCGTTCAAAAAGTTCATAAGCCCGAATCCGGAATTTATGGATTCGGCAATACCAAACGCGAACCGCATCAATTATATAAAAAAATTCTTCCATTCTTCTGGAGCAATGGCGGCGATTTATTTTCACAAGACGGAAAAATGCCGTTGATCAATGATGATCGCAACATTCAGGCTCTTGAATTTTATCTAAAATTATGTGAATTAGGATTACTCGAAAGTCAAAAAAATCTCGACGATTATTTTACGCAAGGTAAGGTCGGCTGCGTCATTTCCGGAGGATGGCTGATCAAAAAAATTCAGGATCAGAACCCTGAATTGAACTACAAAGTAATACCAATGCCCAAAACTTCCGTACAATCTGAGATTCCCGGTTATTCATTTTTGGGTGGAGAGTTCTTAGCCGTTAATGCCAAATCAGAAAATACCGACGCTGCAATACGATTTATTCGTTTTTTGATGAAAAAAGAAAATGTTTTACCGCTCTCAACTTTATCCAAAGTAACTACGCCTGCAGCTAAGAACGGCATTGACGACGCTTACTTCCAAAACGCACCCTTTGAAAAAACCTTGTATCAGCAAATGTTAATTTCAAAACCATCTCCTCTTCATCCGAAATGGACGGCCATTGAACGGATTTTAGAAGAAGAAATTGAACAGGCCGTATATCGTAATAAAACCGCCAAGCAAGCTTTGGATGATGCTCAGAAACGCGTTGAGAGTTTGAATTGAAAAAATATTTTTTTACAATTTTTCTGATAACAATAACCGGGTATCATGCCGACGGACAAGTCAAGCAAGATCTCGGACGTGTATTCTATCAGCAAAACTATCGCCCGGGCGACTGGATTACGTTTTCGGGAAGCCGTTTTGTGACATCGATAGCCGTCAGTCATAACAAAGCGTATATCGGCACTGAAAGCGGGCTTTTGCGGTACGATTATGTCCAGAAACAATGGGAATATCCGCTGACGACCAGCAATGGCATGCTGGATAATGTTGTCTATCGAGTCGGTTACGATCAAAGAACGGATTACGTCTGGATTGCCACTAAAAACGGAATACAATTTTACAACCCCTACTCCCAGCAATTTTCAACGACCACGTACGCCCAGATTGGAATTGATCCGAATGAAACGATTTTGTCTATCGGCTTTGATCAAACCAATGTTTGGTTACAAACATCGAAGACCTTTTATACTTCCAATGCAGCTATTATGACCGTTTCCCGCGGAACACCTCCGCAAAGTGGTATCCAATGGTTTGGCAACGCATCGCAACTCATCAACCGTTTGCCCAATGTTTATACCAACACGGAAAGCGGATATCAATTTTATAGCGCAGAACTGAATTTTGTTGACAGAGAGTTTCGGAAATTTCCGCTATCCTGTTACGCCTTTGATCCTTTCGGCAATATCTGGATCGGCAGCTACGGAGCCGGCGCCTGGTTTGCCAACGGAGTATCGAATTTGGCCGAACCGTTGAAATATGGACTTGCAATGGAAGATGTTACGGCAATGGCTTTCGATGATGCTTCCATGTGGCTTGGCGGATATGCTCACCCATTGATTCAAAATTCCCTTTTCAGCGAATATTCCGCCATTACACAATGGAATCAGGAAACGGACCAATTCACATATTATGAATCAGGATTTCAACGCGGTTTGAAAGCCGATAAAGTAACGGCCATGTTGATTGATTCGCATAGCGTGTGGATCGGAACGGAAGAGGGATTGATTCGTAAATCCAAATCCATGGATTACTGGAGTACCTTTGGAGCGTACAGCGGGTTGTTTCATCCTCACGTTTATGCTTTGGCCAAACAAGATAAGCGTTTGTTTATCGGATCGGAAGACGGTTTGAATTTTGCTTCCGTTGTTGATAAAGAGTATGTAATCCAGCGGGTCGATATTCCGGAACTACGCAACCTTGCGGTCTTTAAAATCGTGATCAGCGACAACATCTTGTGGCTTGGTACCGATAATGGTATCTATGCTATCGATCAAAATGAAAAACGTTGGTATCATTATGACTCTTACGGATTCAGCACCGGTGCGACGACCTATTTACGCCAATATGTGCGTGGCATAGCTGAAGACGACTCATCTATTTATTTCGCTTCGCAGAAAAATGTTGTTCGTTATAGTAAAAAATCCAAACAGTGGGAATCCATTCCTTTGAATCCTGATTTTATCGAAGCGGGGATCAATGACGCATCTTGCGATGATCGTAATCTCTGGATTGCGACTAATTCAGGCGTTCTGCGATTTGTCAAAAATAAACGGAAATGGATTTATTATAGTTCACAGGACGGGCTGGCATCCGATATCGTTAAAAGCATACTCATCGATGGCGATTACGTTTGGTTCGGAACCGAAAAAGGCGTGACACAATTTTATTGGAATGCCCCCCATCTGAAAGAATAAAATTCTACCGCCACCAGCTTGCAACCGCTCCCAGTTTGTTAACCATTTTTTGCCGCGACGGATAAACGTTCGGGTCATCCGAATACCGGATGTATTCTTGATTATAATCCGATTGTGAACGGCCTACAAAAATCGTAGCAAGATCCTCATGTTCATTGCGAATTATAACCCTTGTAGCAAAAGTTTCTTGAACGCCTAATTTCGCATACCGCGATGTATCATCGGTCACTGCTCCTTCGCGTTCACCTCTTAAAACCTCCTTAAGAAATTGATCGATTTTATATTTGGCCGGCTGACCCGTGTCAGGCTCAGCAAAAAACCAAGCTGTATCTTTTTTAACAATCGACACCGAAACATTATCTTTTGAGATACTAAAACCGGTGACTTCTTCAGGTTTGAATTTAAAAATCGGTTTAATGATAGCCTGATATTTTTGCTCGCGAAATTGGGTGTATACGAGCAAAAGAATCAAAATTCCGAATACAGCCAAATACGGAAACCACGGATTGGATTTCATATTTTTAAGCATACAACTCCTCCAATAATTTGCGGCGATCACGATTGCGTTTCCATCGGTAAAAACCCAGCAATACAATCACCACTGCCGGTAAAACAATGTTGATCCATTTCAGCGATTTACGGGCCGTATCACCGACGTCTTGAAGCGGCTGCAACGTCACATCGCGCGCTCGAATAGCAATCAATTCCTGATCACCGGTAAGATAATCTACTGCGTTCAGAATCCACTCCGTATTTTCCTCAACGCCACCGCCGCGACGGTCGTTAAAAAATTGATTATCGGTGATAAGCAAAATCCTACCGGAATTAGTCGATTGAATAAAATCAGTTTTTCTGGAATACGCTGAATCGCCTGAAAAGAAACTGCTCATCGTTCCTTCGATCATACCGGCTATGCATTTGGACGGAAACGCAAACGCCTGCATCATCGGATTTTGATTGGGTTGAATCTGAAAAAAAGGCCCGGGTAAAACGCCCGTCTTGTCGGATGTAAACATCAGCGGAGTAAACGCAGTTTTAACGCCTTCGGTTTGGGATAATTCGCTCACAAAAAATACACGCGCTTGCGACAGACCTTTTGTAATCGGATGATCGGTATTAAATTTTTGAATCAAAGGAAAAACCGGGTAATCGATAGCATTTCTGAAAACAAAAGGCCCTTGCTGCGTTTGGATTTGAATCTTACTGCACTTTGCGTCTGTTAGCAATTCCTTCCCTACTTTGACTCCGTAATGTTCAAGCCATGAAAAAATATTCGAACGTATCTCGGTAGCGAAACCCTGTTGAAGGAAATCTTTCACTGAACCTTGCGCGATGAATAGTTGTCCTCCTCGCATCACAAATTGATCCAGATGATATAATTCATCGGGTTTCAGCGAATCCGAAACGCCGTTCATAATAATTGCCTGAATTTCAGACGGAATAGCTGATGACAATTCCACTCGCCGAATCGTGTACAATTGTTCGAGAAACTTCGACAAATTTTGAGTGGTTACTTCCTCATTTTCTTCCGAAATAATCCCGACTGTTTTCAAATTGGTCGCTGTGATCTTCTTAATCGTCGCCGTCAGGTTATATTCCAACCCTTGAGTCGTTTGGATCACGGGAACGGTTTCTTTTTTGTCGCGATACAAAAAAACCAATCCCATATAAACATTCTTTATCTCCATTTTATCATTTTCAATTGCCTGCAATTGCACCGGCGGAATATTATAATTGCGGGCCTGCTCCTGAGTTTTGGCGTCTTCGGCAGGATCGAAAAATTCAAATCGAAACCGGCCGCCGGAATACGCCTGGTACTCTTCAAGTAAATCTTGAAGATACCGTCGTGAATTGGCGTATGTATTGGGCATATTGCTGGAAAAATAAACCTTAGCTACAAGCTGATCCTCCAGTTTACCGATCACTTCCCGGCTCGCATCGGACAACGAATACATCTTAGAATCCGTCGCATCCCACCGAAAAAACAATGTCCTCGAAACGATGTTTAAAACCACCAAAATGGCGGCCATCAACAAAAAATATTTGACGAATTGATTTTTATTACTGATTTCCATCTTATCTCCACTTTCTGATTTCTAAAACCCGCGCGCTCATGATCAAAAAAAACACCATTAATGACCCAAAATAAATCAGGTTTCGCGAGTCGATTACCCCCCGTGAAATGTTGTTCAAATGATAATCAATACTGATAAACTGAAGCACTTCTGTCATAAAATCGGGAACAAACGGCAAGATTTTTTCTAAAAACCATAGTATTGAAATAAAAAGAAAACTAAGGAGAAATGCTGCGATCTGATTTTCAGTCACCGAGCTTCCCAAAATGCCAATAGCCGTATAAGCCGCCCCTACCAATAAAAGTCCGAAATATCCGCTGAAAATAGCGCCAATATCAACGGCCGTACCGACAAACAACAGAGTAATAAAATGAATTCCAGTGAACAACAAAGCTATGCCAATGAGCGAAACGATCGCCAAAAACTTTCCCAAAACAATGTGCGAATCCTTCATCGGAAGCGTCGCCAGAAATTCCATCGTTCCGCTGTTTTTCTCCCTCGCAATCGATCCCATAGAGATGGCCGGAATGAAAAAAAGATAGACCCAAGGAACAACATCAAATAAACTCCGCAAATCCGATTGATTGGACAGAAAAAAAGTATTGGTAAAGAACCATGATGTAATGAGTGCAAATACGATCAGCACAATATACGCGACCGGGCTGTTAAAAAAAGCAGCCATTTCTTTCCGATATATCAACTTAATATTATCCATTCTGCACGCCTCCTTCTACGGTCAAAGTGCGGAAAACATCTTCAAGACTGACTTTATAACGGCCCATTTCCAGGATCGTCCAGCGCCGGCTAACCGCATAATCAAATATATCGCTTCGTGGATCAATCGTATTCGGATATTCCAATTGAACGGTCATCGTTCCATTCAGGTTAACGACTTTTGCTACGTTGACGGCCTTCACTGTTCCTACAATACCGTTGATATCGGCTTCGTTGGCATTTTTTAATTCAAGAGTCAAAACCGTTTTGCCTTTGAATGATTGCATCAATTCTTCCGTCGTACCATCTGCCACGATTTCGCCTTTATTGATGATCACCATCCGGTCGGCCGTCAGTTCGATTTCCTGCAAAATGTGACTGGACATGATCAGAGTTTTTTTCTTGCCGAGGTTTTTGATCAATTCCCTGATCTCAACAATTTGATTAGGATCCAAGCCGCTGGAAGGTTCATCCAGAATCAGAATTTTCGGATCATGAAAGATCGCTTGAGCCAAGCCGACGCGTTGACGGTAACCTTTTGAAAGCTCGGAAATATATTTATGGATCACGCCGCGTAATCCGCACAGATCAACTACTTCGCCCAACCGCTTTTTGAATGCTTGCCCTGTAATCTCTCTTGCCGACGCAACAAATTGCAAATAATCATACACATTCATTTCAACATACAGCGGATTAAGTTCCGGTAAATAACCGATCATCCGCCTGATGTCGAGTGAGTGCTCGAGAATATTGAGTTGGTCAACATAGACATTGCCGGATGTGGGCGCAAGATAGGTCGTCATCATTTTCAAGGTCGTCGATTTTCCCGCTCCGTTCGGCCCCAGGAATCCCAGAATTTCTCCATCATTAACTTGAAAATTGATGCTATTGACGGCGCGCAACGTCCCGTAATTTTTTACCAGATTCTCAACACGAATCATATTGTCTCCTGATTGTTTTAAGCGGGTGCAAATTATAAAATCAAAAAAAAATTGTCAAGTAATACTATCCAAACCTTCAAACAGGTAACGCTTCCATAAAATAGGGTTTTTTTCCATAGAACAAATCTTCAATCGCCTTTTAAGTTCAATAAATCAATGAGATGCAATTCGGCATGGAGATTGTCTTAAGTTAACATCGAACTTAAGAAATTTCACTGAGCAATAGCTCAATAATAATTCACCTAATCACCTTAAAAGGAGAAAAAAAATGAAAGCTCTCAAAAATCAAAGCGGTTTTACCTTGATGGAATTGGTAACCGTGATCGTTATCCTCGGTATTTTGGCCGCTGTTGCGATTCCGAAATATTTTGACCTTACCGATCAAGCTGAAGCCGGCGCCTGCAAATCGAATCAAGGCGCTATCGAAGCGGCTGCTTCAGTCGGATATGCTCAAAGCGCTCTTGCTGGCGGCCCAGCCACTTTTCCGGCTTCTGCGGCTATCTTAGCAACGTCCAGCAACGCTTATTTCGCCAGCGGCGTCGCTCCGACATGCCCTTCCGGCGGTACCTATACCTATGATGCGACAACCGGTTTAGTTACTTGCAGTGAAGCAGGACACGCCCGTTAATTTATCAACCTATTTGACAAGAGTCCCGATTAAAGTCGGGACTCTGTTAAATTTAAAACGGCTTTAAGGAGTGCCTTTAACATGTTGAATCAATTCAAATCCAAAAATCCAAACTTAACGGTCGAAATCAATCCGGAAAGTTTTGGCGGCGAGCCCATCGAAGTACCGATCACGATTTTGAAATATTCGTCAGTGCGGCAAAAAGAATCACAGGAACTTTCCCGCGAAGTTAAGAAAAAAATCCGCCGTAATATTCAGGATTGGAACGTGGTTGAAGCGATGATCAAGCCATTCACTCCAAGCCAGTTGATCGAATTAGAAGCTTTTTTATGGGATGAAGCGATGGCGTACGCGGAAACCAATTTGCATCAGAAAATGACGCGTGAATTCATCACCAGCCGTATGGAACCAACGGCTAATTATCACCGCCGTCAGATGTGCAATGAGCCGTTGATTGCCTGTCGCGCTAATTATTGTATTCATTCGAATCCCGAATGCGCCAGCCGGAAACTTCGCGAACACATTCATGCCATTGCGAGCATTTTCGACCGGCGTACGGCTCGTAATGCAAGCATCAGCGACGCCCTCGATAAATTTCTTCAACAGCTGATCAAAAAATTCGGTTTATTCGCCCTGATCCTTACAACGGACAACGGTGTACCCGTTGCGGCACTCAGCGATATCGACGTCGGCAATCCATCTTCGGGTGATCATTCCGATTTTATTCGTTTTTTCTATTCTCACTTGCAAAAATATATCGATTCAAAATCACAGGATAGTTCAGTGTATTTCGACGTCGATTTAAAAGCCGTTTCGCAAAAGTTTGAAACGGATGGACAGACAATGATCATCACGCTTCTCGGCGTCAAAGACATTAATTTCGATGTGGCCATATTTCAAGCGACCATGGGCATCAGCCGCATTTTCGCCCAAGAAGAAACTATGCGTTCTAACAGCTAAACAAAAAAACAACCATGTTATCAATCTACGTCATACTTTTCAGTTTAGGTTCGATTATCGGCAGCTTCTTAAATGTGGTCATTTATCGTATTCCTAATGACTTGTCATTGTGGTCCCCTCCATCGCATTGCCCTAATTGCAGCCACCGCATTCCGTGGTATTACAATGTGCCGCTGTGGGGATTTCTTGTTCAATTAGGCCGTTGTGCATTTTGCCGAACACCTATTTCATTCCGTTACCCTGCCGTTGAAATTCTTAGTGGAATTTTCGTGTGCTTTCTTTTTTCGCAATTCGGATTAACGGTCCTATTTTTTAAACTCACGTTCTTAGCGTTGCTCATGCTCGTTTTAAGTTGTATCGACTACCAAAAACACCTGATCCCCAACCGCATCGTTTTTTTCAGCTTTCCCTTTGCCATACTGTTCAGCGTGATGGAAGGTAAACCTTCGATTATCGATTCCAGCTTGGGATTTTTAGTCGGTGGTTTAGGCCTCTGGGCTGTTTGGTACATCGGCCATCTTTTGTATAAACGCGATGGCATAGGCGGTGGCGACATCAAGCTTGCCGCCCTGCTCGGTATTTTTATCGGATGGAAATTATTGCTGTTAAGTATTTTTACATCATTCGTTTTGATATCGTTGATAGGATGGATGGGTATTCTGGCCCGGCGCCTGACGAATAACAGCCAGATTCCGCTGGCTCCGTATCTCACCATCGCTTTGTGGATTAATGTGTTTTACGGTCTCGATATCATCCGCTGGTATATTGAATTTATTAATTGATCAGAAAGAATAAGGTCATGGCACTACAACTTTTAACATCGCGGTTTCCTGATAATTCAGATTTTTCGGAAATCGCATCGAACATCGGCGAAGAAGATACGTCTGGCCTGACCGGCATTTTGCGTAAAGAACTAAACAACGAATTATTCGAAATCATTGACCACCTCGATGACGGCATTTTCTTTATCGATCTTCTCGATCAAGTGGTCATCATCAATAAACGTGCGGTACATATGCTTGGGTTACGCCGCACCGTCAATCCTGGTGAAAAGCTTTCCCTCAATGAAATTTTCAATACTTCCCGTATCGCGGTTGAAGATCTACTCAATCGCGTCCGTTTGTCAGAAAAGAAATCATTCAAAGAAACAGTAGTTATCAGCCACCGATCGATCATTTATGAGTTGGAAGTTAAAGACGTCGTAACCAAAAACAACGTAAGGATGGGCCGGCTGTGTATCATTCGGGATATTTCGAAAGCATGGATTGAATTGCATCGTAAATCGGAATTTTTATCGATGGTTGCGCACGAGTTGCTCAATCCAATGACGCCGATGAAAGAAGGATTAAGCCTCGTCCTGGAAAAAAGCGTAGGACCTTTAAACGAAGTACAAGAACAGTGCCTGCATGTGGTTTATGACGAAGTCAATCGCCTTTCGCGTTTAGTCAATGATCTATTGGATATCAATCGTATTGACTCCGGAAAGCTCAGAATCCATCGTCAATTAGTCGATGTTGAAAAATTAGTCAATGAAGTTTTAGCAACAACGGAAAATAAAGCTTCTGAAAAAAGCATTGACCTTGTTACGCACATTCAGCCCAACCTTTTCGACATGTATGCCGACCCGGACCGGATTAAACAAGTTTTGTTCAACCTGATCGACAACGCAATTAAATACTCTCCCACACAATCGCACGTCGTCGTATCGGTTATCGGCCGCACGAGTGGATTTGAAATTACCATACGCGATCAGGGCTTCGGTATCCGCAAACCCGACATCAAAAAATTATTCGACCGCTTCGTCCAACTCGATTATCCCGAACACATTCAAAACCGCCGGAAAGGCAGTGGACTTGGATTAAGCATCGTTAAAGAAATTATAAAACTGCATCACGGAAAAATTAAAGTTCAAAGTGAGTTCGGTAAAGGCAGCGCTTTTACCCTGCTTTTACCCAAACGAAAGAAGGCGCGTAAAAATGACTCATAAAATTTTGATCGTCGACGACTATCCTAATATGGTCGATATGTTAAGCGTTCGTCTCAAAGCCAATGGCTTCGATGTCATCTCCAGTTATGATGGCGTCGAAGGTTTGCAAATGGCGCGCTTGCAAAAACCGGATTTGATTATTCTCGATGTACTGCTTCCGCGTATGGACGGATTCAAAATTTGCCGGCTGTTGAAATTCGATGAAAAATACCGGCACATCCCGATCATTATGCTGACGTCACGCGCCCGCGATATCGACAAAAAAACCGGATTGGATATGGGCGCGAATGCTTATATCTACAAACCTTATGACTCGGCTTCACTCGTTCAGAAAATCAATGAACTCTTAAATACCCGTACGTTCGTGCCGCAAACTGAAAATTTCAGCGCGGCGGTTAACGTCATTTAAACGAAAAGACCATGCTCACTCATTCTAAATTAGGCGAAATGTTACTAGCCAATCAGTTGGTTACTGAAGCGCAGCTTTCGGACCTGTTATCGCAGCAGCAACGGTATGGGAAGAAACTCGGTAAAATCGTAGCCGAAAAGAAAATGGTGAGTGAAAATGATTTGATGCAGGTGCTTTCGGATCAGTTGGGATTGCCGACGGTTGAATTATCAACATTCGAAGTCGATCCTGAACTCGTTCATCTGATCCCGGAAAATCTGATGAAAGCAAAACTTGTTTTTCCATTATTCATAATCGGCGACGAATTAACTGTGGCGATGGTTGATCCGCGCGATCTCGAAGCTATCGATGAATTACGCCGTGTGACCAAAATGAACATCTCGCCGATGTTGTGTTCCGAGCAGGATTTGCAGGAAACATTGAACAGGATTTTCAAGGAATCGTCCTCATCGATCAAAAGCGAAGTTGAAGATGCCGTCAAAGATTACCAACTCGATGTCGAGATGGTCGAGGTCGACGCCACGGATCAAACTAAAGAAGAACTCGAAGAAGCGGCTCAACTGACGCCGATTATCCGGCTCTCCAACTTAATCATATCCGCTGCGGTCAAAGAAGGCGCCAGCGATATTCATATCGAACCGGAAGAGAAAAAGGTTCTAGTGCGTTTTCGCGTCGATGGGGTCATGAAAGAATCATTCGTGTTAGAGAAAAATCTGCAATCCGCATTGTTGTCCCGTTTCAAAATCATGTCGGGTCTCGACATCGCCGAAAAACGTTTGCCGCAAGACGGACGCTTTCAGACGCGCATCGGCAACCGTACGATCGATTTTCGTATTTCATCCTTCCCGACCATCAATGGCGAAAACATCGTCATGCGTATTCTCGACAAAAGCTCGGTAACCATGAGTCTATCGCAGCTTGGCTTCGATAAAAATACGCAAATCTTTTTCGAAGAACTCATTCGCCGCCCCAACGGAATCATTCTCGTCACGGGTCCGACTGGAAGCGGTAAAACCACTACGCTCTATTCTGCTTTGAGTACGATCAATTCCGTCGACAAAAACATCATCACCGTCGAAGATCCGATTGAATACAGACTTGAATTGATCCGTCAATGCCAGATCAACTCGAAAATCGGGCTGACGTTTGCGGCCGGACTACGTTCGATTTTGCGGCAAGATCCCGACGTGATCATGGTCGGTGAAATTCGAGATAAAGAAACAGCCCACATCGCCATCGAATCGGCTTTAACAGGCCATCTCGTATTCTCGACGCTGCACACGAACGATGCACCTAGCGCTATCAATCGTCTCACCGATATGGGCATTGAACCATTTCTGACGTCGTCGGCTTTGGCCGGTGTCCTCGCGCAACGTTTAGTCAGAAAACTTTGTCCGAAATGCAAAACGGTATTTCATCCCGACTCCGATACGCTTAAATCACTGAATATCCGCGTATCGCCGAATTATTCGTTTTACGCACCCAAAGGATGCCCTCATTGCAATAATAAAGGCTATAAAGGCCGACTGGCCATTTATGAATTACTGCTCGTCAACGACGAAATACGTCACCTGACGATTGAACGCGCATCGGCTAATCGGCTGAAAGACGCGGCCATCGAGAACGGTATGCGAACGCTGAGGCAAGACGGCGTCGCTAAAATTCTTCAAGGCCTGACCAGTATTGAAGAAGTCATCCGCGTCACATCGGAGTAAGATTATGAGCCAATTTCAATACAAAGCGATCAATAACTCAGGACAGATCGTCGTTGATACGATGGAAGGCCCAACAGCCGGGTTTATATCGGAACAACTCGAACGCTTAAATTACGTGCCGCTTCAAGTCACAGAAAAAAAAGGCATGTTTGCCGGTAAAAAAAACAGTGCAAAAAAGATCGAACCTAAAGAAGTGATCGTTTTTACTAAACAGTTTGCAACGCTTTTTAAAGCCGGCGTTCCCCTGCTCTCGTGTTTACAAGCGCTCGAAGAACAAGCGGCATCCGAAGCCATGCGCGACGTCATCAAAGACATTGCCGGAAGCGTGCAAAGCGGCAAAACGCTCTATGAATCAATGAAACCGCACAAAAATGCTTTTTCAAGTTTGTATGTCGACATGGTACGCGTCGGCGAAGCTGCCGGCGTTCTCGATGAAGTGCTCACGCGGCTGGTCGCATTTCTGTCGCACGATCTGGAAATAAAATCCTCGATCAAAAAAGCGACCCGTTATCCGATCATTGTTTTGGTAGGTATTGTGATTGCGTTTATCGTACTGATTCTTTTGGTTGTGCCAAAATTCGTAGACATTTTCACAAAAATGAAAGTCGAATTACCGCTACCGACGCAGATCCTCATCGCAATCAATACCGGCATCACTCAATACTGGTATATCGTTATTCCCTCGGCGATCGCGTTATTTATCGGTTTCCGGATGTTTATCAGAACACCGTACGGCAACAGAATGTGGGACGAAAAACGATTGAAACTGCCGATCTTTGGACCATTGTATCTGAAAACATCGATATCACATTTTGCCAAAACATTTGAAACGTTGAATAAGAGCGGCCTTCCGATCCTGCAAACATTGACGATTATCGCCGAAACCATGGGCAATATTATAATTTCGGAAGAAATCCAGAAAGTTATTACCGGCGTCAAAGAAGGCCAGGGTTTAGCACAACCGCTCCGCCGTAGTACAATCTTTCCTCCCATCGTTGTCCAAATGATTTCCATCGGCGAGAAATCCGGCGCACTCGATAACATGATGACCAACATTTTTGAATATTTCGATGAAGAGGTCGATTACACGGTCAAAAATCTTACGACACTCATCGAGCCTTTGATCACCGTGCTTTTGGGTGGAGTCATTTTATTTATTGCATTGGCGATATTTATGCCAATGTGGGACATGCTCGGACATATGGGGAAATGAACGACCATGACGACTTTTAATCAATTACAAAGGGGGCTTTTATGAACCCATTCATTCACACTTCAAAAAAATTCATTTATTCAGATCAGCGAGGTATGACGTTGCTTGAATCGGTGATGACAGTCGTATTTTTAAGCATTACACTCGTAGGTATTGTCCGCCTTTACGGAACACTGGCAATGGGTACGCCCCAGGCATCTTTGTCCATTGAGGGTACGCTTGCCGCTCAAAGCCAGATCGAATCGGTTCTACGCGACCTGAATAACCCAACGCGCGGCGTTCAATACATCAAAGTTCCTCAACGTTACCCAGACGTAACAATTGGCGAATTTATTGTGAGGACACAACTTGACACGGTCGAGCACATTTACAATAATGTTCCGTACATGCTCCTCCATGTTACGGCAACACATTCCAACCTCGATGATATCAGTTTAAAAATGTGGGTTACCAAATAACGGAGAAAATCATGAAAAAAAATTTTACATACTTTAAAAAGTTAAATCGGAATGAATCGGGCTTCACATTGTTTGAATTGACAGCGGGCCTTGCCATTTTCGGAATGAGCGGATTGATCCTGTCCACCGTGCTGGTTTCACTTATGGACATTTATTCCATTTCGACCACGTCAAGTTATCAAGCTTCTGAAGTAAGCCGCGTGGCTGAAATGACCCTGCGCGATATCCGGCAGGCTCAAGGCGATCAAGCCATCAATGCCGCTTCCTCGTCATCACTGATGTTTGTCAATCGAAACAATGATACCGAAACGTTTACGTATTCACTGCAGGAAGAAGCATTCTGGCGCACAATCTCCAACGGACAGGCCAATCGCACCGACACGTTGCTTTATACGCCCGGAATACAGATCTCGTTCGCTTATTTGGATTCCAACGGACAATCGCTCAATACAAATCCGATTCCTGTTTCATTGATTCGCGAAGTTCGTTTGAATTTCAGCCTGGCAACGATTGCAGGTAACCGGTTAGTCACGGCCAAAACGCAATTAAGAAATTTGAGGTAACCACTATGAAAACCACTTTTTTATATCAATTATGGCCCGAAAAGCCCGCTGCAGAAAAAGGCGCGATGGGTATGGCCACCAGTATTTTCATCGTCGCCATATTGAGCATATTCGGCTTGATTCTGGCCAACATGCAGGTTCAAACCAGCCAGCGCGCAGCATCGTCCTATGCTCTCACACAAGCGTTGTATATCGCTGAAAGCGGTATTCGGTATGCCTACACTAAAAGCATGAACGGCCTCGATCAGATCGATTCAACTGAAGCAAATAATGAAGACGACAAAGTTATTTTAACCCACATTCCTCCGGGCAATCCGTCGCAGGCACACACGATCTGCGTCGGACGTTCAGCCGTAGAAGCTCATCTTGCACACGGAGATTATCTTGGCACCAAAGAAATCGATTACGGCGCCAACGATCCGTGGACATGGTCACAAAACAACATCCCGATCGAAGGCGGATTCGCCGACGTGACAGTTCAGAGAACACGCCCCATGGGCGATACGGTATTGATCACGGCGCTGGGAAAATTCGGTGAAACAGCCACAAAAATTGAACGGACTATCCGGTTCATTGACTATTTGTATTATGCGTCGCTTACAACCGGTGATCTGGAAGATGTGGTGGTAGAAGATGAAACCGAACAGGCCGATCCGCGGAGAAAATGTAAAATAAAAAGTAACGACCGTTGTAAACCTAAAATGGATCACGCGAAATTATGCGATCACGCGGTGAAACAAACGCATTATTTTGACGGTAATCTCACCGTTGCACAAAACTCAACCTATCCTCCGGGTGAAGACGATTTTTATTACGAACCAATCCAGGGTGAAGTCATCCCAGGCGAATTGGACGAATCAGAATTGGAATTTGCCTATATGGCTGAAGGACGTATCGGTAATGTTGTCACCGGATCGTCGACGCATGAGATCGATTTAGGCCGTTCCAATTCAGGGCCGTTTTATTACGGGCAAACGTCCAACTTCCAATGGCAGTCCGGTGTCGCTTATCCGTTTTCATTAACCTATGATGGCAATGACGACGTTTACTTCAGTATCAACGGAACAGCCGTCACATATGAATTTCACGGTAATGAAGACGTCATCGAACGCATTTTCGTGCGCGCGCGTTCACAATCCAATACATCGATCGTGCTGGATAATTTTGTTTTAAATAATACCACGGTCGACGATACCCTCAATGCTTCCGCATCGGCCGGCACCGTCAATGTATTGCAAATCGCCGGTGGTAATCTTAAGGAAGGATTTACATTAACAGGCCGTGTCAAAATGACGTTCCCAACTTCAGGTACCAACCGGCCGACAAATTCAAGTTTAGCGTTCCAGATCAAAGTCGGCAAAGACAATACGGCCACCCAAAATACGCTTTACAAAAAACCGCTTGTCACATGGATCAACGGCGACCTGACGCTGAACAAAAATTCAAAAATCCGCGGCATCGTGGTTTGCAACGGGCGTGTGACGATGAATCAGGGATGTGAAGTCGATGGTATCGTATATGCACGCAATGAATCCCAGCCGTCATCGTATTCGATGGCCAAAAGCTGCAAAGTCAAGGGCGGATTCATCGGGCATTGCAGCCTAACCGGACATTACTCCGGTACAAGCCGTGTATGTCATAAACGTGATTATGTAGCTTCCTTTTACCAGTACGTCGTCGGGTATCTTCCATCTAGCGTGGAATGGATATCATGGAAACAATATTAACAAAAAATAAATGGATCCGGAATCAGCACGGCTATTCTGTTCTTGAAGTGATTACAGTCATTCTGTTCATTGGAATCGCGCTGCCGACGCTGGTCATGTTTTTCAGCCAGGCTATCTCGAACGGCGCTGAAGCCGAAGTTCAGACCAAAGCGCTCATGTTGTGCGAACAAAAAATGGAAGAAGTATTGACGGATAAACTATCGCCGTCGCGCGGTTATTCATGGATGACCACACCTAACCGGTATGTTTCCGAAAATATCTCAGGCGGGTATACCCGGACGGTCGCCGTCGCGACTACCGGCAAAAGCTTCAACGGTGTGGCTTATGCCGAAATCACTGTGACAGTTTCGCATTCTCTGATTACACCGATTCAATTGGTTAGTTGGGCAACCATGTACTAACATGAAAAATGCTTTGATAAATTCCAAAGGATTCACGCTGATCGAGCTGCTCACCACCGTAGCCGTGATGGGAATTTCATTTCTTGGCATCTATGTCATTTTTATGAAATCCACTGACATTTATTCGGAAGTTCTCGGAAGATCGCTCGCAGTGCAAACTATCGAACAAGCAACAGACGTGCTGACGCGGGAAACTAAAAATCTGCGCGACAAAAACAGCATCCTGATTGCATCGGCCTCCCAATTTCGATTTACGAACAACAACGGACAGAACATTGACTTGACGTACACGGATCAGCAATTGAAAAAAAATGCCGTCGCTTTCGCATCGCACGTTACGGCTTTTTCACTTACTTATAAAAAATGGGATGGCACATCGTGGACATCCGGTGCAACCAATCTGATCGCATCCGTACACTACAGCATTACGGTCAGAAATTCCGGTAAAAATGTGACCTTCCAGAATTCGATCTTGTTAAGGAATGCCAGGTGATCTTATGAAATCTTTTCTTCATGATGAAAGCGGCTCGGCTCTGAGCAGTACGATCCTGATCATTTCCATTCTTACGTTCATGGGATTGACGCTGACGCTGACCCAACAGAACAATGCCAAAATCAGTGCGACCGATAGCGACAACATGCGCGCATTTTATTCCGCTCAATCCGCGATCGACTATGCCGTCAAAGCCTCCTTAAACACCATGAACTGGCATTGGTCGGCATCGAATCAATCCATCGCTGGCGGCACTGTCACGATCACGGTCGAAGACAACACGATCAGACCTGCACTTAACGATACGTTGCAGGTAAGCGTCAAATCCGTGTACGGTCAAACGGCTTCTAATCAGGTTTTCCGCCTGCGTATGGTTGACATTAGCGGATATGCCGTATACATCAGCGGCAGTTTGAACGACGTCAGCGTGCGTGACTCGGCAGGAACCATCAATAATTCACTTGCCTACGAATACGCGACCGTTTTACCGGAAATCGACATTAACAAACTCAAGCAAACGGCCATTGCCCAGGGGCATTATTTCAACAGCAGCCTCACATTAGACAACGGATCGACGTATCCTACGGGCAATGATGCGAGCTATTATCACCCACGACCGAACGGTGTTCCCAGCGATACGCCTAATGTCGTCTATATCGAGGGCGATCTCGAAGTTAAAAACAGCGCAAGCATTTACGGAATTGTCGTTGTCCAGGGCGACGTACGCCTGAAAAACAGTCAGAAACTCGAAGGCATCCTCTATCTCCCCAGCCCCGTTTCAGTCGTCGAACCGCAGGACGTTACGCTCTACAATAAAGAAAATGTCTACGGCGGAATTTTCGGCGGCGCGAATGTCGAAGGTAATGGGAATCCAAATAAAATAAACGTCTACTTCCGTTCATCCTATATTCAAAAATTCTTCAGAAACTTCTCATCTAACGGCATGCCTTTCGTTATGTTCTGGCGAAACTGGAAGCAGATATAGACTCAGAATACTGCTTACGAAAGTCGCTGGTTCCAAATCACTAAAAAATAAAAAACGTCCTCCATTGCGGAAATGTGCTTGAGTTTCATCGCATTTTTTTAAAGCTTATTATTAAATTCTAGTATTACAGGAGAATGCATGGTCACGCACGTTGTTTTATTCAAACTTTTTCCGAATGTTGCACAGGATAAAATTGATCGGATGATCGCCGGGTTAAATGGATTAAAAAATGAAATTCCCCAACTGATGGAAATGCATGCCGGCGTCAATTTCTCCGATAGAAATAAAGGGTACGAATTGATGCTCGTGAGCCGGTTTAAAAATAAGGAAGATCTTAAAACTTACAACGATCATCCGGCTCACAGGAAAGTCGTAACCGAGATCATAAGTCCGATTCGTGAGGAAGTCGTGGTGGGCGATATCGAATTTTAAGATTGTTTCTGAACCAAAGAAATCGATTGCTCAAAATGGCATTGATCCAACCAGTTGTGTAGTGCTTGAGTCTGTCCTGCGTCCAACAACTGCCGGTGATGTTCATCCAGAATGATAGTTCTGATTTTGGTCTGCTGATCAATCATCGTGATACGCAGCATCAGACCGATTAAAAGCGTCTCAGTCTGCGAAAGCTGTAGCAAAGTGGCGTGTTTGGCTTCTGGAGAATGTTCCGGTGAAAATAAAATCTTAATTAATCCGGTCACGCTTGATCGATACGGTTTCGGCAGCTTCGAAGATAATTTTTTTATAAATGTTTCACGCGATTGTTCAAACTGCCGGTTTTTCAAAAAAGCCAATCCTTCCTGAACGATCTTAATATACCGCTTCAGCGATATCTGCCGACGTGCCTCATCTTCTTCATTTACCGGCTTTTCCAACTCTTGTAACTGCACGGCCAAAGTACTTTTACGACGGATCAATTCAGCAATGTGCTTCGATATCTCCAACGACTGTTGTTGCATTTCCTGAGAGGAACGCAGCAATTTAGCATATTTATCTTCATGTACGGTTGTTTGCAACTCCTCCAGCTCTTTAACAATTATTTTTTTCTGATCGTCCAGCTTCTGAATGGCCGATTTTATTTTTTTGGAATCGTTTTGAGAAAACAGTTTTTTAGTTTTGGAGAAAACCTGAAACTGATCGTATGCCGTTCGAAACTCTTGCCGTTCTTGTTTTAACTGATCAATTTCTAACTCAAGATCGGCATAACTTTTCAGCTTTTGTTCGATACGTTTAGACTCATTTTCGTACACGGCAATTTGTTTTGGAGACGGAACGTCATCGTCCGCTTCTTCGCCCGCCGGTACAACAGCCTTTTTAAAGCGCCTCAATTCCTGCTGCAGTCCGATCAGGTTTTTTTCAAGGTGAGCGCGTTCTATCAGCCGCTGTTCATAGTCGATAATACGTTTAGATAAATTTTCATACCGTTTACGTTTCTCGTCAATTTCGGCCAATTCTTCATCGCTCAGATCGGTGAGCGTATTATTGTCAATAATTGATCGGTATGTTTTCAGTTCAAATTCGATTTTATGCAATTCGTCTTTTTTATTTTCGATGAATTCATGGATCCGCGACGCCTGGTGCATATCTTTTTGTTCGCCAGAAAGCTTTTGTTCCAATTGATGCGCCAGTGTTTCTTTATTCTGAATTTCAATTTCGATTTGGGCAATTTCTTTAGTCAATAAACCGATCTTTTTGGAATCTCTCGCCCGTTCCTGGCTGATGAGTTTGGATTTATTTATTTCTTCGCCTATGTGTGATTCTATGCCGATCAAATGCTGATAAGCATTCGAGTATGCATCGGTCATAAAACACCGATCGACAAAGGACTCTTTCATAAGGCTTTGCAACAGATCCGCAGATGAGTCGAACATCAAAGCCGTCAGGAAGGCATACCGGTCATTGATCATTTCGGGATAAGGTTCGGTTTCATCGCCATCGCATTGCTGCAGCCACCATTTTTTCCATTTCACGGCTTCGTCATAATTCAACAAATTCATCGTGCGGTCATCGATAGAAACTTTCCACGCCGATACAGCTCCGGCTTTCCATTTTTTTTCGATCGTTGCATCCTTTTTACCAAAGGTTATCTGCAGTTTGACTGATGATTCGGATGCACCATCTTTGAGTAATCGCTGAGGATCGGCATCAAAACAGAGTACGCTACGAAGCGCGTGAATGACAGTTGTTTTCCCCTCGGCATTACCGAGGACAATTTGTGACTGACCGGCGGAGAAAGTCACGGTGTACGATTCAAACGGCCCGATATTTTTTAACCTAAGCTCTTTGAAGATCATAAGCGGAACATGGAAGTTTTAACTTGAAAGAGTTGCATGTAATATATAGTTTAGCCAATTCTCACTGCGCTTCCGGCGAATCGAGAAGCATAGTTATTTCAACAGTAATTTTCAAGCGCAATTCAACGCCCAAGCAGGAACTTGTGAAAAAAAACCGTCTCCCTGTCATCGCAATTATCGGCCGTCCCAATGTCGGCAAATCGACGCTTTTTAATCGTATTATCGGCCGCCAGGATGCTATCGTCGACGATACGCCTGGTGTCACGCGCGACCGGCATTATGAAATTTCAGATTGGGCTGGCAAACAATTTATTCTCGTCGACACCGGCGGATTCATTCATGATTCGCACGAGCAGATTGATGCGGCGGTCCGCGAACAGGCACAACTGGCCATTGAAGAATCCGATCTGACGATTCTGGTCATGGATGCCAATGCCGGCCTGACCACAGCCGAACAGAAAATCGCGGAATTACTGAAACGGTCAAAAAAACAATGTCTTTTCGTGGCGAATAAAGTTGACAATGAAAAAATCAATCAAACATTAGGCGCCGATCCGGAAATTTACCGCCTCGGACTGGGTGAACCTTTTCCGATCTCGGCTTTAAACAGCCGTAATATCGGCGATTTTCTGGACAAAATTTTCGACCACCTCGACGATCAATTTCAAGTTTCGCTTGACGACATTACATTCGAAGAAGATGTTATTCGCCTCGCGATTATCGGAAAACCAAATGTAGGCAAATCATCGTTTGTAAATGCCGTCATCGGAAAACAAAAGCATATCGTGACGGACATTCCCGGAACGACGCGGGATTCTATCGATACGGACTTCGAATATGACGGACAAAAATACAAATTAATCGATACGGCAGGATTGCGTCGCAAAGCCAAAGTAAAAGAAAACCTGGAATTTTACAGCACGCTTCGCACGTTGAAAAGCATCCAGGAGTGCGATGTAGCGGTTTTACTGATCGATGCCATCGAAGGCCTTGCATCGCAAGATATCCGCGTTCTCGAAGAAGCACGGCAATTGAAAAAAGGCCTGGTCATGGTGATCAATAAGTGGGATTTGGTTGAAAAAGACGATAAAACATATCTGGCATACGAAAAACACTTGAAACAATCGCTCGGATCAACATCGTATGTGCCGTTCGTTTTTATTTCGGCGTTAAGTAAACAGCGCGTTCACAAAGTCATCGAAATGTCAAAAACTGTTTTTGACGAACGCAATAAAACCATATCGACGTCAACGCTAAATGAATTTCTCCGTAAGATCATTGCGATCAATCACCCGCCTGCTGTGCAAGGAAAAGATATTAAGATCAATTATGTCACACAGATCAAATCGCGGCCGCCGGTGTTTGCGTTCTTCTCCAACGAACCGAAATTACTGCCCGCTAATTACCGACAATATATTGAAAACAAAATGCGTGAAACGTTTGGATTCAAAGGCGTTCCCCTGTCTCTGACGTATCGCAAAAAAAATAAGGACCGGTTTGAATGAAATACTGTATCGTACTGCTGTTTTTGTACCCTGCGTTACTTGTATATGCTCAGGAAAAAAATTCCAGTCAAAAAATCAAAGACGCCATTCAATCTGGTGAAATTACTGAAGACCAAGGGATGGAATATTTTGCGCTGCTCTTAAATAATCAATCGGATCGGTTACCGCAAGCGCTTCGTTCCAATCTACCCATAAAATGCGGATTTTCGATGATTGCCGACCTCAAAGCTTATCAAAAAACGCATCCTGAAAAAGCTCCGCTTCGAAAAAGCCTCGCTCAAGGCATTTACAACTACGTGTTTGATTTTAATGGCACACCCAAAACATTTCGGTTTCAGTATGATTCAACCGGTATTGATCAGGTACCTTCAGATGATCTGAATGCAAACGGAATCCGCGATTACCTCGAAGAAGCCGGTAAAGCGTTTGAGAAAGCCTACCGGCTCGAAATCGATACGTTGGGGTATAAGGAACCGGCTAATTTTTCTGTAAACGGATATTATGAAGTATTTATTCAAAACATCAGTGAGTATGGCTTCACACAATGGGGCGATAACCCTCAAATTACAGACATTACCATCGACAACAATTATAGCAGCGGTTATTATACGCAAGGATACGATGCCCTTCGTGTGACGTGTGCTCATGAGTTTTTTCACGCTATACAATTGAGCTATACTTACAACAGGCTTTCAGACGACGATTACTGGTATTACGAAGTTTCGTCAACATGGATGGAAGACGTTGCGTATGATGAAGTGAATGATTACTACAGCTATTTACCGTCATATTTTAACAGCCCAAACCTGATGTTGAATGCTTATAACGGCATTCATGAATACGGCGCAGCGATCTGGAATCATTATCTGGGAAAAAAATTCGGAACGGGCATTATGAAGCAGGTTTGGGAAACCATGCAAACGCAATCCGCGCTCAATGCATTGGCTGCCGCATTGCAGTCTCATGCGGGATTGTCGAAAGCATACTCAGAATTTTCCATCTGGAATTATTTTACAAGAAATCGCGCCGATGAAATGACTTATTATCCTGAAGGTTCGAATTATCCTCGCGTCAAATTCGAAATCAACCGAAATTTGATTGATACAACGATCAGCCGTACATTGCCGTCGTTGGCCTCACATTATCATAATTTTTTCTTAACGGATTCGGGCAATTGCACTATTACCTTTAACCCCATCGAGTCCGGAGATTTCTTTGAAGTCATTACTATCGAATACAATCAGTTTTCAAATAAAAAATATATTACCAATCACGGCAATGCGACCAGCATCCTGATTGATCAATTGGCAACGGGTGACAGCGTTTCGGTTATCGTTGTGAACAAAGAAAAAACTTTGCCGGCCGGTGTACCCTACTATCTTAGCGTTTCATTCAATCAGGATTCGGTGACACTGGATCCTGTTTCTAATTTCTACTCTTATCCCAATCCTTTCAGAAACGATGGCCAATCGGAAATTAGATTGAAATTTCGCCTGCGTAAAACTTCTTCTCTGCAATTTGAGGTTTACACGATATCGGGAAGACTGATACGCAGAATTGATTACGGAGAATTGGCGTCAGGAGTGTACGACGGGAATAACGGTTTGACATGGAACGGGCGTGATCACACAGGACAGCTTGTTCCCAGCGGTGTGTATATTTATAAATTCAAGGGCAACGGTTTTACTAAGACCGGAAAGATTGCAGTTATTCGGTAGAGATTTTATTCAGACGCCGAACCAAGTTCGACGGAACATTACTTTCGAACTTGGTTTGCATACTTTTTTACCCGATTGTTTCAACCCTCACGCTATTGGTTGGTCCGCGCGAATTAAACGGCAGTCCTGCCGTCACAACAAAACGATTGCCTTTTTCAAGTATGCCTCTTTCGAGGAGGCAGTTTTTTATTTCGTTGACGCTGTCATCAATATTGGTCTTCATTTCCGGCAAAATAATTCCGCGAACACCCCAAACTAAATTCAAAACTCTCAGAACTTCTTCGTCATGGGTGATGGCAATAATCGCCTTTCTTGGACGATACCGTGCAATCGCACGAGCCATGGCTCCGGTCAAAGTGATCGTCACAATCGCATCCGCATCAAGCATTTCGGCTAGCGAACACGCGGCTACAGCAACACCTTCCTGAATACGCGGCGATTCGCCGGGTGTACGGCGGCGGCGCGTATAATCCGTCTGCATATCCTGCTCGATCAACTTAATAATGCGCCGCATGGTCGTGATGGTTTCAATCGGATATTTGCCGGATGCCGTCTCGGCGGACAACATGACCGCATCGGATCCGTCAAGAATGGCATTGGCGACGTCTGACGCCTCGGCACGAGTCGGGCGCGGATTATTCACCATCGAATCAAGCATCTGCGTAGCCGTGATCACCGGTACACCCGCGCGATTACATTTGGCAATCAAACTTTTTTGGATGGGCGGTACTTCTTCAGTTTTCATTTCCACGCCGAGATCACCACGCGCCACCATTATCGCGTCCGCTATGGCAATGATGCGGTCAATACAATCCAGAGCTTCAGGCTTTTCGATTTTCGCCACAACCGGCGTATCTTTTTTATGCGTACGAATGATCTCTTTGACATGTAAAATATCTTCCGGCTTCCGGACAAATGATAAGGCGACATAATCCACGCCATTGGCAAGCCCAAATAAAAGATCTTCGGTATCTTTCTCCGTCAACGACGGTGCGCTGACTTTAACGCCGGGCAGATTGATCCCTTTGTTGTTTTTCAAAATACCGCCGTTGATCACTTCACACAAAACGTTTTCACCGTCCGTCTGCACTACTTTCAGATAAATCAGCCCGTCATCCAGTAATAAAATATCGTTAGCCCGCACGTCTTTCGGCAAAGCTTTATACGTTGTCGACACAATGGTATCGTCGCCATCAATATCGCGGCTAGTGATCGTAAATCGAGAACCGTTTTTCAGGTCGGTCGCACCTGTTTTGAACGTACCGACCCGTATTTTGGGCCCCTGCAAATCCTGCAGAATGCCCACCGTTCGGCCGGTTTTCTTGGAAGCTTGCCGGATATATTCGATCACCTGACGATGCGCCTCGTGTTTACCGTGAGAAAAATTCAACCGGGCAATGTCCATACCGGCGTCGATCATTTTTTCAATGGCTTCCAAAGTATTGGATGAAGGTCCTAACGTACAAATGATCTTTGCCCGCGTTTCAAAAAGTCTATGCATGAAAATCTTTCTATTTTGCTTTTTCTTTGGCTTTTAATGCTGTCTTCTCGTCAAGTTTTTCGTTCTTATTAAGAATCCTTTCAAGCAACTCATCGTCGGATTCACCGAGGTGATCAAGGGAAACTTTTACACTCGCAGCCAATTCGTGTTGAGGGTATTTTTTTAGAAATTCTTCATAAGTTACTTTGGCTTTTTCCATATCGTGAGCGATTGTTTCGTAAGTAAATCCAATCTTAAATAAACTCACGGTCGCTTGAGATGTTTGGGGATACGTATCGATAATGCGTTGCAACGATGCAATCGCTTTGGGAAAATCCTGCAAATGTACGGCATAAATATCGGCCGATGCTGTCCACGATTTGATAATCACTGCCGTGTCTTTTGGAAAAGCCGCCACGACATCGTCAAGCATTTTCAAGCCCTCTTCGATCTTGTTCTGTGCGACAAGAGAATCCGTGGCTTTGAAATAATCGTCCGGTTTCATTTTGGACGTTGGTGAACAACCGGCTATCACGGCTATTAACAGGCAAATCATGGCTACTACTTTTACTTTCATGAATGTAATACCTCCTTAAAAAATGAACACCTTGCTATTCTGTCAGCTTCAATTTATATTTTCAAAAATTAATCGACAACGTTACATTCAAATCCGCATGAAATCGCTTCAACTTTCACCTGAATTCTATAAAAAGACGACCATTGTTCTCATTAACGGCGAATTCAATCAATATGAAGGCGAGGCCGATATTCGCGCCTTAGTTGATACGTATATGGAAATTCTCGGCACAACGAAGCAAAAAGATTTCATCCTGGAATTCGATACTCCGTATATCGGTACAGTCGGAATCAACACATTGACCGAAATCTACCAGGTTGTTTCCGATCACGGCGGTAAATTAATATTTGTCAACTTCCCGAAAAACGAAATACGTTACCTCGAAATCACGGGTTTCATTCACTACGTCCAGTGTCTTTCCGGACGTTCTCAATTGGAATAACTTTCCATCAAGGGTGCCAATCTACTAATTAAATTTTTTCCATGCAAGATATTCGCGCAACGAATTCTAAAGAAAGTTTTGAAGGACAATGCAGGCTCCTTTTTGAGGAAGGTATTGCATTTATGGAGGCCTTGTCAGCGGATTTCGGTTGGTATACTTTCAATACTTCCTCGGTCCGTTTCGAACTACTCCGTGCTTCGTCGAGATTACATGCAAAAACCTTATCGCAAAAACCACGTGTCGGATTCATCCATATTCCTATCGGAGATCCTAAGAGACCTTTCGCCGCAATTGCCGTAACGAAATCAGCCGATCTCGCACTTATTCGGCAATTGACGGCACACATTGCAGCCCGTTATGAAGGGTTAAAGGCATTACAAAAAAATCAATTTGAATTCCTGATCCTTCATGAATTAGTGCGTGACCTAAGCCATACCACTTCTCTTAAATTTACAGCTTCATTGCTGACCAGTAAAATTAAAATATTGCTGGGTTGTAAACACGCCTATTTTTTTTATTCACAAGAAGGCAAACATTTTACGTGCTACGGACATTGGAAATATGGAGAGAATATATCGTTTAGTCTTCCTCATGATAAAAGCATCCATGACACTCAAAAATTTTCCAAGATCGTCCGTGATTGGATTGATCGCCAGCATCTTCCGATCGAATCCCTATCATATTGGCAGCCTTTTGTATTCAATGATCCGGATTCGAATCGTTCACGCCTGATTGCAATGCTTGGCATCTCTGAAAAATGGCAAGGTGAATGGACTGATGACGACCGCCAGATTTTACAAATGATCGCGTATCAAACCGTACCGATCATCCGTAATGCCGAGCGTTTTGAAAATCTTGTCGAATTGAATCATGTTTTGCAGGAAGAACTCAATGTGGACGCCTCATTCGGTGATATTATCGGTCGCAATCCTAAAATGACAGCTATTTACAAGACTCTGGAACGTTTTGCGAAAAGTGAAAAAAATTCGACCGTCTTGATTCGCGGAGAAACCGGCACCGGTAAAGAATTGATTGCGCGTGTTATTCATCAACAGAGCCGCCGTAGCCATGGTCCAATGATTGCGGTCAATTGCGGCGCTATTCCGCGCGAACTGATCGAGAGCGAACTCTTCGGACATGAAAAAGGCGCCTTTACAGGTGCGCAATCGATGAAGAAAGGTAAATTCGAACTGGCCAACGGTGGTACAATTTTCTTGGATGAAATCGGCGATCTGCCGCAGGATGCCCAGGTCAAACTCCTGCGGGTTCTGCAAGAGCGTGTCGTTGAACGTGTCGGCGGCTCGGTTCCGATTCCTTTGGATATCCAGGTCGTTGCAGCAACGCATGTGCCGCTCGAAACATTGATTAAACAAAAAAAATTTCGCGAAGATCTTTATTATCGTCTGAATATTTTTCCGATCGAACTTCCTCCTTTGAGAGAACGCAAAGATGATTTACCGTTGCTGATTAAATATTTAGCGGATAAACATTCGCGGCGTACTGTCAGCGAAAATATTAACGATTACGTGACTCGTGATTGCCTTGAAAGCATGCAATCATATGCATGGCCCGGTAACGTACGCGAGCTTGAAAACGTTATTGAACGAGTGCTGATTCTTGGGCGCCTGCCTATCACACACGAACATTTGCCGCCGGAGATTCGGACTCAATTCTCGGAGGGAATTTCATCACCGCAAAAAGAAAATCTGGCTGATGAAATTTTGCGCATCAAAGCTTCCTTATCCGAAATTGAAAAAAAGTATTACGGCAGCGAAAAAAACATCCCGGTTGACACAGGAGATTTTACAACTATCGAACTGTCATTTCTTACAACGCTGCGGGATCATCATTTTAAAACGGATGAGACGGCTAAGTCACTCAATCTGAGTGTTTTTAGGGTACGCGATATTTTCAAAGGCTTATGTTTCAAGGCCTATGTCGATAACGGATATGACTCGGATAGAGCTGCTTTGGCAATCGCACAACATCCTTTCCTTAAGGAAAAAGTAAAAGGCAAATTGTCCGGTTATATTGAAAACATTGCCGAACAATTTGCCTCTCACCCAAAAAAATATTCAGAAACCGTGGCGTTTCGAAACTACTCCAACAAAATTCCGCTCGAATACCGATCTTATCTGCCCTCGATCATCGAACATTTGAGTAAATCTAAAAAGAAAAATCCGCTGTAGCCGTTTGCCCGCTTTCCACTGCAATGGTCAGCCATTGGGTTCCTCCGTTTTCATGCCATGCACCAACTTTATAAGTCCCCGAAGGAATTCCCGTGATAGAATAACTGCCGTCCGACCCGGTCGTTGCAAAATACGGATTCTGCAAAACAATGATATAACCGCTCATGGAAGAATGGATATCACAGAACACTTTTACTTCACCGAATTTATTGAACGTAACGGATTTACTTTTGCCATTGGCATAACGGCCCAAATCGAACGATTTGACCGAAGAAAGAGAAAAAATGTTATGGTAAATATTATCCTCATTGGGAAAATCGACTGTCGAGCCAATAAGTACGGGCAAGACATGCGGCACAATGGTTATGTTTTTCTGACGCATCACAGGACGGCTTTGCGGTATCGGAAATTGTCCGGAGATTTTTTCGATAAATACGACGGCCTGACGATCATTGGCTGAATTCTGAACAATCTTCGATGCGTTCTTGCCATACAAGCCTTTAGTGGAACGAGCTTTTGTTCCAGAGGACTTGTTAACAAAAACCTTTCCGGTTATTTTTCCTTCTCCGGCCGGCAAAGCGGCGGCTTCGGAAAAATTCGGCGCAGGTTTGACCATCGGTAAATCTTTGATCGACTTGAAAAATTTTGAACTTTCGCTGAATTTTACAAATCCCAGCAGCGCGACTGCACTGAATAAACTTACGATTAACTTCATGCTTCCTCCATTAAAAAGGTACGGATAATTGTACCGCCGTTAATTGAATCATCTTGATACCCGAACCTTTTTCAAATTTAGTCAATTGTCCGACGACTTTCACCGTAGCATCGGTCGTAATACGAAACCCAAAACCGCCTTCCACTCTTTGAACGTTGTAATCCCATGTTTCCTTACGGCCGGTAGCCGGGTTTTCGATTTTGCTGAAGTCCATCCGATCATACCGTCCGGCGATATAGAAACGAGGATGCATTTTATATTTAGCGTCAATGTAGAAACTACGGTTGGTTAACTCGCCTTCCGTGACTTCAGCATCCCATTTGCTGTACACAAATTCTCCGAAAACCACAAAATATTTATAGCTGGCTTCAAGGTCTGCACCAAAAGCACGCTGCTTATATTCACCGGCTCCTTTACCAGCTTCCAACAACCGCTGTTTATCTTCCAATGTTTTTGGTTTCGATAAATAAGGATTCATGGCTGCTGAAAAACCGATATTCAATCCGGTTACGGGATTAATTCCCAATCGTCCTAAAAACTGTTTGCCGTCGTTCTCCGGACCGGCTTCCGGATTCGAAATCGATCCATCGGTCACGCCAAGTTGGTAATCAAAAATCGAAGCATTTCCAAAAAGTTCAATACCGAAATCCCAACGCGCATCGTACACCGTTGGTGTGGCTCCCCGCAGGACGTTCAAAGGCAGTTGTCCTTTAAATTCCGAACGGCGCTTTTTTAAAATAAGTTGTTCGCGATTATCCCACGTTCTTTCCCAATCAAGAGTAGTGCGATATTGACGCATCAATGGCTGGCCAATCAACGGATTGACGTCCGAGAACTCGCGTTTTGAAAAATTGCCGAAAAGATTCGGGATCTTTCCGATCATCAGGTTGATCTTTTCGTTGGGTAAATTAAAAATTGTAACGAAAGCTCCCTGCAGGCGAATTTTGTCCTGCGATGCGTCGTCATAAAGCACTTCAATATCGGCGCGTAACTTATCGCGATGCTGAAATTGGAAATTAGTCAGCGCACGGACTTTGTTGAAATTATTATCGCCGAGCGTATTGTTATTAATGCCGGGCTTATCACCTTCGGAATAACTTAAGTCGACTACTCCTCCAATTCCAACCGAATTATCCTGACCCGATCCCATGTCTTCTTCCTCTTGAGCAAACGCTGAAGGGATAGTCAGCATTAGTATTGCCAGTAAAAATTTTGTTCTTTTCATAAATTGAGTTCTCCGAATCAACTGTATTTCATAACGAACGTAAATATTCTAACAGATCGAGTCTTTCTTGCTGGCTGAGTTCAATATCATATATTCCGCGTGCATTCCATCCCCATGTTGTCATTTGTGTCGTCGTCACCGAATCGGCATAATAATTAATGACATCCGCCAGCGTTAGCGATTTATGGTCGTGAAAGTACGGCGCCGTTGCAAAAACCCAACGAAGCGACGGCACATCAATTGGCGGCGTATTAACACGAATCTGAATTTTGAAGTGTCCTGTAGACTCCGATCCCGAATGGCATTTGCCGCAGTGCCCTTGATTTTCAAATACGCTTTTACCGCGCTGCTGGTTTTCCGTCAGTGATCCATCTGTATTTCGCCACGGATTGGCCGGCACAACCAAAGAACGCTGATAAGCAGCAAGTTGATCCAATTCTTCATCGGTCGCCGATTCATTCAAAATACTGTCAATAACTACCTTGGTTAATTCCCGCAGATCGGAACCGCCTTCGCCAAGCCACAAATATGGCGGGGTATCGCGAACCCCAAAAAGTGACGGCGTAGCGACAGAATCGGCTGAGACCCTTGGAGGAAAACCCAGTTTCCATAATTTTCCGTCCATGTCACCGTTGGGATGACATTGACTGCATCTGAATTTTTCACTATTAAACAGCATACGGCCTTGCGTGATGAGCGTTTCTTCCGAAATTTCATCTTTGTCGCAGGCTGTCACTGTTATTAATCCAATGCCAATGACTACGAAAAAAATCCACCGAATCATTCACCCTCCGTTAAAAAGTCCGCAAATATTCGATCAAATCGTTTTTCTCTTGTTCAGTCAAGTTAATGACAAACCCCGATGAATGAAGGATCCCGCCAGGGTCCGCTATATAAAAATCGATCACTTCCCGCAGTGTTTTAAAACGCCCGTCATGAAAATAAGGACCGGAAGAAAATAACGAACGCAAACCAGGGGTTTTGACCAACAAACCCGTTCCAATGTCTTTAGGTTTAGTCGTCGTGCCGGTCGGCGCCGGATGACATGGCGAACAAAATCCGTTGGTTTCATATACAATTTTACCGCGTTGCTGCGCCGGTGTCAAACTTCCGTCGGCATTTCGCCATGGATTCACTGGAAATTTTAAAGAATTCTGATACGCTACCAAGGCTTCAATATCATCCTCGTTGGCCGTGCCGCCCATGATGGTATCGACATACAAACGCGTGACGGCATGCAAATCCCGCCGCGAGACATCCCACAAATACGGCGGCCCCGTTTCAGAAATTCCCCATAACGTCAACGTTCTGAATGAATCCGGCACGCCATCCGTTGTACCGTGAATCGCAGAAAAATGCCAGCGCCGATGATCCATGTGACCGTTGGGATGGCATGTAGCACAACTTTGATCGTTATCGCGCGATAACCGTGTATCGTTAAAAAGCTGACGGCCTCGCGTTACCAGCGGGTCTTCACGGGGTTCGTCCTTTTCACATGCAAGATAAATGAGGTTGAAAGCCAGTACCAGTACTGCGCAACGTTTCATGAGTTTTTTCAATGGAGTGTCTGTTTGCATGCAAGTGGGTGTGACAAACTTATATCAAACACCACGGGATTGCAACTAAAAAATAGGATTGTTGTTTTAACGACAGAACCTGCTTTAAAATTCCGATTATTTTAATGATTATCCAACTTCGATTCATCCCGCTCCCACTCCTGTTCTTTCCGTTTCATCGCTTTCCGTTTCATCCACCATGCTGAAAAAAATAAAAGCGGAAGAACAATGATCCATAAAAATTCATCGGTATAGCTTAACCACCGTGTCCAGGCAGGTTTGGCCAATGATTTTTCCCACTCGGATTCAAACATGTACACGCTTTGTCCTGTTACGGCTTTAAATGCGGTTTCAAAATCAGTGGTAGAATCCACACGTACAAGCAATTGGCGGACTACTGAATCGCCGTAACGATCCATAAGATATCTTGTCGCCGAATAACTCTGGTCATAACACAGGTCTGCCTTAATATTGCCATAGCGAAGCACATCGTCAATATCGTCAAGCCGCAACAACGATTGAGTCAATACAGCTTTTTCGAGTGCCTCGAGTTGTACGGATTGTTTTGACAAAACCATCGCTGCCCCTTCATTGAGCCACCGTGGAACATGACGATCAGGATCTGAAATTGCATCGTGAAACAGCAAATGAGACATCTCGTGTACTACTACAATCTCCAACGGCTGAACGACATTCGTCACCAATGTGTTCATCGATTGTGATTTCAGAATAATACGATTTTGGGTTGGAATGGCTACAGCTTGTCCCCAATCGGGAATTCCTCCGCCGGATTGAAGGTTAAATTCCTTTTCAGATGAAACAAGGATGATTGCAATCGAATCGTTAAAAACCGTTCCGTAAAAATTTTCCAATTCAGTGCGTCGAATTTGAACGGTTTGTAAAAGATTTGTTGTACTGGAACGATCGGCAGGATGAAAAAAAATATAAAAAGGTGGGGCACTTAGCCGCTCTTGCCCAATAGCCTGCACACAACAGAGCAGTATAATGGAAACAAGAATCCGGAACGGTTTCACATCAAGAGACCTTTATCATGAAGGAATTTCACAGTTCGGATAAGATAATTGTCGTAGGTGCGTTGAGTGCGACAGATGGCTGATAGAATTTGTTGTAATTTGTCTTTTAAAACCAAACCTTCAATCACTTGGAATTCGAATGATAAGCACTTTCCCAAATACTGAATAAGTGCGGTTAGTTCCTCTCTTTCTTTCTCATCCAGCGGTTCGATTATCCATAATTGGATTGAATTTTTTTCCTTCGGGAGATTCGCCCAAGCCAATAACTGGCTCATACGATCTTTGAGCATTTCCCGGCGCCGGCCAGGCGGATACGAATCGGTAAACCATCGTTTGGGATATTCAATGAAAAAAGCTTTTTTGATGGTAACCAAGTCGTGTGAATTTTTTTCTTCTGTTGTGCCGATGACCGGAACCGGTTCCATGCCCATAGCCGCTTCAAAATCGTAAAGATTTTTGGTAGTCATCTCGACGAGATACAAATATGCATCGGTTATGGCGTCGTCGAGTGATAAAGACGTTTTTGTGAAGCGTGCCATTAGATACTTTTATTCTTACTTTTCACAGAGGAAAGTTCATCTTCCTTGCAATTTCTCTTTGGCTTTAGGCAGCCACTCGTTAGCGCTTTGATGATCGGGATTAAGTTTCAGGCATTTTTCCCACGCGGTCACGACACCTTGCCAATTTTCAAGACGCCAGCACATTAAGCCAATGCTATAGAATGTTTCCGCCTTATTTGGATTAATTTCTGAAGCTTTTGTGTAAGCGGCTAAAGCTTCCTGATATTTGGCACGTCCGCCGTCTGCATTGCCTGCGGCTATCAACTCTTCTGCTTGCATTTCATAAATGAATCCTAAACCGTTCCAGGCAAATTCATAATGCGGCTTGAGTTCAATAGCCCGCTTGAACGAAGCAATGCCTTCATCATAACGTTTTACCGTACTGTACATATTACCAAGATTCGCATGCGCCAGTTCGTATTCTTCGTTACCGATTAAAGCACGTTTATAATATTCTTCCGCTTTTCCATAATCTTTTTCATTGAAATATTCGTTGCCGATAGTCAGGTTGGCCACGGGCAGGAATGGACTGATTTCAATCGATTTTTGAATTTCCGGATCGGTCACTTTACCACCGTATTTTGCACGCCACAATTGATACCATCCTTCGGCATCATTGGCGTTGAGATTCACCGCAGTCTGCGCTTCCGCTTTGGCATCGTCAAACCGGCGCAACATCTGATACGTCGTTGCCATATTGCGGTGAATAGAACCGATATTCGGCGAGATGCCTAATCCTTTTTGTACGTTTTTATAAGCGTCGTCGTACATAAATTGGTACGGTTCTCCATTGAGTTCTTTCTGATATCCCCAGAAGGCCTGGGCTTCGCCTTTAGCGCCAAGCGCTAATGCGTAATTGGGATCCAATTGAAGCGCTTTCTCATACCATCCGATAGCATCTTCGTATCCTTTGACAGAATATTTCAAATGTTCGCGACGGCCTTTGATATAATATTCGTAGGCGCTGACATTTTCAGTATTGGCCGTAATGGCCTTGATTTGCTTCTTTTCGTCGGCCGTGATGGTCACGTTAAAACATTCCGATTTACAGACGGCATTGATCATCTCATCGTAAACCTGCCATAAAAACTTCATTCCTTTTTCGGTCTGAGGACTGCAAGCTTTGATGTATTCACCTTTTTTCTTCGCATCAACGACGATAGCAAACGTATTGATCGTATCTTTGACTACATTGAACGCACCGATAATCACATAATCGAGGCCTAATTTATTGCCGATTTCGTAAGCGCCTTTGGAAGTAAAAAGATCATCGTTGGAATAGTTTCCTTTTTTGACGACGCTGTTGACCTGATTGCGATCCACAACGTAGATCGATTGAATCTGTTGTAAACCTTCGGTCAGCGTCGTGGCGAAACCTTCGCTGAGCCACATGTATTTTTCTTTCCCGCCTTTGTTTTTAAACGGCAAAACCCCAATTCGTTTCTTGTTTTGGGCCAACAAGTTCATGGCCGATAAAGCCATCAGAATTGCCAATACCGTGGTCAGTTTACGAAACATAATTCCTCCTCTCGCTTGATTTATTTTTTGGGATAGTCGTAAAAACCTTTTCCGCTTTTGACTCCGAGATAACCTGCCGTAACCATTTTTTTCAGCAACGGACAAGCACGATATTTATCGTCGCCTAAGCCGTCATGTAAAACATTCATTATAAATAAACACACATCCAATCCGATGAAATCAGCCAATTGTAAAGGTCCCATCGGATGATTCATACCCAATTTCATGACATTATCAATGGCTTCCTTGGAGGCAACGCCTTCCATCAGGCAAAAAATGGCTTCATTGATCATCGGCATCAGAACGCGATTGGAAATGAAGCCGGGATAATCGTTCACTTCAACAGGAATTTTTTCAAGTTTTTCCGTCATCGATTTGACCGCAGCGTAGGTATCATCGCTGGTCGCAAGACCACGGATAATCTCAACCAACTTCATCACAGGCACCGGATTCATAAAATGCATGCCTATGACTTTATCGGCACGTTTGGTTACGGCTGCAATTTGTGTAATGGATATCGAAGACGTATTCGTTGCCAAAATTACTTCAGGCTTGCAAACCGCATCTAACGTCTTAAAAATTTGCGACTTAATATCAAAATTTTCCGTTGCTGCCTCGATGACAAGGTCAGAATTTTTAGCATCATCCAGTTTGACCGATGTTTTCAAGCGATCAAGTGTCGCCTTTTTTTGGTCTTCTGTCAGCGCTCCTTTGCTTACCTGCCGACCCAGATTTTTGTCAATTGTAGCGAGCGCCTTGTCTAAAAACTCTTGTTTGATATCGACGATTTGAACTGAAAAACCATATTGCGCAAAAACATGGGCAATGCCGTTGCCCATCGTACCGGCACCGATAACGGTAATGGATTGAATGGCCATAATCAGAACTCCGTGAATTGATGTGAAAAAACGATATGCTTGGTAGAGGCTAAACGAGGAGGAATTTAAATGTTCAATGTTTGAATAACAAGTAAAAAAGCCTGCTTAAGGGTTGAAGCAGGCTTGATAATGAAGAACCATTTTCGGTACTGATTCAAGCTTCCACGAGGTGCTTTCTCTCTAAAATCCGCGCTATTTCTTCTTTCAGTTCACCCAGATCAGACGATTTGATCACATACGCCTCCGCGGCCCAGCAAATGAAATCATTTTTGTAATGGGAATACGCAGAGTTGATTATGACAGGAATGCTGATGCGACTGTCCAGCAATCGGGTTAGAAATTCCTTGCCGTCGCCGTGCGGCATCATAATGTCCAGTACGATCACGTCCGGCTGTTGATGTTCAACGTATTGATACGCTTCACGACCGCCGGATAAGCAGATCGCCTCGTGCCCCATGCTTTCAATTTCCGATTTATACAGCAGTTGGAGATTGGGCTCGTCTTCGATGATCAATATTTTTGCCATCGTGCTCCCCTTGCTTAGTCTTTAAATCGTCAGAGAAGTTATTTGGGTAGGTGTTTGGTCAGAACCTATTAGTTTAACGCCGCGATTCTATTAAAAGTTCCAGCCCGCATACTCTGACGCATCTGATTTGCTCAAACTCCCAAATCGCCCTTAATTACCTTATCCGCATTATAATCAACTATTAAAATAAGCCCTTAACTTGTAGAATGCAGAATCTTTATACTTTTTTTATAGTCTGAATTCATTTCTTTATGAGCACTTAATTGTGTCGGCTTACTTGGTTCATTAACTTTGCAATAGAACGCCATAAACACTACAAGGAGACTTTTAATGGATACTATTTTTCTCAGTATAATTCTGCTGTTCTTCATTCTGAGTTGGGGATTAGTAAAATTTTGTGAGAAGCTATGACAATATCGTTTCGAAAAAATAAGGAATAGGCTATGAATATATTGCATCTCATCAGTGGTATTATTGCTTTCATTTTATTGATCTATCTGTTCTGGGCACTTTTGAAACCGGAGAAATTTTCATGACACTTAATGGATATTTGCAACTCGTCGTTTACATCGCGGTTGTGATCACATTAGCCAAGCCGCTAGGTTGGTACATGACTCTTATTTATGAAGGAAAACCATTTGTTTTGGGTCGCATCTTGGGGCCATTCGAAAGATTGATCTATCGTTTGTGCGGAATAAATACTCAAGAAGAGATGAATTGGAAATTTTACACTCTCGCCATGCTGTTTTTCAATTTCGCCGGATTATTAGTCGTGTACGCGCTCCAGCGCTGGCAGGACTTCCTTCCTCTCAATCCACAGGGATTCGGAGCCGTCACGCCGGATTCTGCATTTAATACCGCCATCAGTTTTGCGAGCAACACCAATTGGCAAGGATACGGTGGTGAAATGACGATGAGTTATTTGACGCAGATGTTGGGACTGACAGTACAAAATTTTGTTTCCGCGGCCAGTGGCATGGCAACCCTGATTGCATTAATTAGAGGCATGGCCAGACATACATCACAATCGATCGGTAATTTTTGGGTTGATATAGTTCGTACAACGCTATACATCCTCTTGCCTCTGTCCATTGTCCTCGCGCTCATTCAAGTTTCGCAAGGCGTTGTTCAAAATTTCGACACTTATCAAAACGTGTCCTTGCTGCAATCGACCGTTGATGCGAATGGCAATATCATAGCTGAACAATCGTTACCGATGGGTCCAGCGGCTTCGCAAATTGCGATCAAGCAACTCGGCACTAACGGCGGTGGCTTTTTTAATGTCAATTCAGCTCACCCATTCGAAAATCCAACTCCGCTTTCTAATTTTTTTGAGATGCTGGCGATTTTATTGATCCCGGCTGCTTTGTGTTACACATTCGGCAAAATGGTCGGCGACACTCGTCAAGGCTGGGCCATACTAGCAGCGATGACGGTCATATTTGTTGCTATGCTTACTTTATGTGTTGTTTCAGAACAAAACGGAAATCCGGCATTAACCGGCATGGGAATTGATCAGAAAGCCAATGAGTCACATTCCGGTGGCAATATGGAAGGCAAGGAAATTCGTTTTGGTATTGTCAATTCTGCCTTATGGGCAACGGCGACTACGGCAGCTTCTAACGGTTCTGTCAATTCCATGCACGATTCTTTCACTCCGCTGGGTGGGCTTGTCCCGATGCTGATGATGCAATTAGGTGAAGTTATCTTTGGCGGCGTGGGTTCAGGGCTCTATGGAATGCTGGTGTTTGCCATCATCGCCGTGTTTGTCGCCGGCCTGATGGTCGGACGTACACCAGAATATCTCGGTAAAAAGATCGAAGCATACGAAATGAAAATGGCCTCACTGGTTATTCTGATCCCGCCGGTAGTTGTATTGGGATTCACGGCTTTGGCCGTGGTCACGGAATGGGGCACGGCAACGCTCTACAACCCCGGCATTCACGGATTCAGCGAAATATTGTACGCATTTTCATCGCAGGGCAATAACAACGGCAGTGCGTTCGCCGGTCTCGGCGCCAATAATCCGTTTTACAATTTAACAGGCGGCCTGGCAATGTTGTTTGCCCGATACTGGCTTGCAATTCCCACTCTAGCTATTGCAGGATCGCTCGCTAAGAAAAAACAAATTCCTTCCGGCGCCGGTACGCTCGCAACGCATACACCTTTGTTCGTGGCTTTGCTTATAGGCGTTGTCATGATCGTCGGCGCTCTGACGTTTATTCCTGCGCTCGCGCTCGGCCCGATCGTCGAACACTTTGTGCAATGAACAATTAACGATGAATTAATGACTCAAATTTGAAATCTAAAATTGTAAAAACGGAGCAAATTAAGAATGTCCACTAAACCCAAAGTCCGCCCGTTATTCGATCCACCGATCGTAAGGCAAGCCATCATTGATTCGTTTCTTAAACTCGATCCCCGAATTCAAATTCGTAATCCGGTCATGTTTGTCGTATTAATCGGCAGTATTCTGACTACTGTATTATTCTTCCAATCATGGCTGGGACACGGCGAAGCCTCCCCTGTTTTTATTTTTGCGATTTCGATGTGGTTATGGTTTACCGTATTATTCGCTAATTTCGCCGAAGCGATGGCCGAAGGCCGCGGCAAAGCGCAAGCGGATTCTCTCCGGCGAGCGCGCCGCGATACCCATGCAAAAAAATTATATCAATCCGAATTGAGTGCGGAATACGCTGTCGTTTCAGCTTCGACTTTGAAAAAGGGCGATATTGTTTTGGTCGAAGCCGGCGACATCATTCCCGGCGACGGCGAAGCAATTGAAGGCATTGCCACCGTCGATGAAAGCGCCATTACGGGCGAGAGCGCCCCGGTGATTCGCGAAAGCGGCGGCGATCGCAACGCCGTAACAGGTGGAACACGTGTGCTTTCCGATTGGCTTGTAGTAAAAATTACGGCCAATCCGGGCGATACGTTTCTCGACAGAATGATTGCCATGGTCGAAGGCGCCAAACGCCAGAAAACTCCGAATGAAATTGCACTGAACATCTTGCTCGCAGCATTGACAATTATTTTTCTTTTGGTAACAGTTACGTTACTACCCTTTTCAATTTACTGCGTCAACGCGGCTGGATCGGGTTCACCTGTCGCTGTAACGGTGTTGGTAGCATTACTGGTATGCCTCATTCCGACTACCATTGGCGGGCTTTTATCGGCTATCGGAATTGCGGGAATGGACCGAATGATCCAGGCCAATGTCATTGCGACATCCGGACGAGCAGTGGAGGCGGCCGGCGACGTCGACGTACTTTTACTCGATAAAACCGGTACGATTACTTTAGGTAATCGGCATGCAACGGCCTTTCTTCCTGCTCCGGACGTTGCTATTGAAACGCTCGCCGATGCCGCACAGTTGGCTTCCCTCTCTGACGAAACACCTGAAGGGCGTTCCATCGTCGTACTAGCGAAAGAAAAATACAAATTGCGTGGACGTAATATCCATGAGATTGGTGCAACGTTTATTCCTTTCACTGCTCAAACACGGATGAGCGGAGTAAATCTCGACGGACGGCATATTCTCAAGGGCGCTGCTGATGCCATCGATAATCACGTCAGTTCTTCCGGTGGAAAATTTCCAGGAGAAGTTCGGTCAACTGTCGAGTCGATTTCGAAAAACGGAGGAACACCGCTGGTCGTTGTTGAAAATTTGCAAGTTCTCGGTGTGATCGAACTAAAAGACATCGTTAAACGTGGCATCAAAGAACGTTTTGCTGAATTGCGAAAAATGGGTATCAAAACCGTCATGATCACCGGCGATAATCCCCTTACGGCCGCCACCATTGCCGCCGAAGCAGGCGTTGACGATTTTCTTGCTCAAGCAACGCCGGAAGCAAAACTCAAACTCATACGCGAACATCAGGCCGGCGGACGGCTCGTCGCAATGACCGGCGACGGCACCAATGATGCGCCGGCGCTCGCCCAAGCAGATGTGGCCGTGTCGATGAATACCGGCACGCAAGCCGCCAAAGAAGCCGGAAATATGGTTGACCTTGATTCCAATCCGACCAAGCTGATCGAAATTGTCGAAATAGGAAAACAATTACTCATGACCCGAGGCGCCTTGACGACATTCAGTATCGCCAACGACGTCGCCAAATATTTCGCCATCATTCCGGCGGCCTTTGTTCCGATTTATCCGGCCCTGGAAGTTTTAAATATTATGAAACTCGCGACACCTTCGAGCGCTATTTTATCGGCCGTTATTTTCAATGCCCTGATTATTATCTTTCTTATACCCTTAGCGCTTCGTGGCATACGCTACCGTCCTGTCGGAGCAGTTACCGTGCTGCGAAATAATTTACTGATTTTTGGGCTCGGCGGATTAATCGTTCCATTTATAGGAATTAAATTAATTGACATGTTTTTGTACGCTTTGGGATTAGCTTAAATCCAAAAAACAAATAAAAACGAAAATCAAAAATGAAAAATCTGATAAAACCTGCTCTACTTTTACTTGTCGCACTAACTATTATAACCGGTGTTATCTACCCTCTGTTCGTGACCGGAATTGCTCAAATCTTTTTTCAAGAAAAAGCTAACGGTAGTTTAATGATTAAAAATGGAAATACTATTGGATCGGAATTGATCGGACAATCTTTCGACGATCCGAAATATTTCTGGGGACGTTTGTCGGCCACAGGATCATTTCCATACAACGCCGCTTCTTCATCCGGATCCAATTACGGGCCGACGAATCCGGCGTTGGTCGCCGCCATCCAAAACCACATTGACGCCCTTCGTGCGATTGATTCAACTGACCGGTCGGCTATACCCGTTGACCTGGTCACAGCGTCAGCAAGCGGGCTTGATCCCCATATTTCTCCGGCCGCGGCGTATTATCAAGTTTCCAGAATTGCACGCGTCCGCGGTTTAGACACAAACATGATACGTGAACTGGTCAAAAAAAACATCGAAGCCAGACAATGGGGATTCCTTGGAGAACCACGCGTGAATGTATTGAAATTGAATATGGCATTGGATGAATTGACAACTAAACAATAACATCCCGCTTGATTGAACCAAAAATCGGAATTACATTCATTCAAACTTAAACCCCAAGGATTTTTTTATGAAACTGAACTTTGTTTTCAAAACGGCGATCATTGTCTTGATCTCGAGCACCGCTAAAACCGGTTTTGCTCAGGTATCATTTTTTAATATGCCCAATCCTGACATGATGCCGCGCGTAGGCTACTCGTATGTCGAATACGATCAGTATCAGACTTTGAAGGACAACAAAGCCGTTAATGCGTACGTTCCGCGAATTTCCATACAAGCCTTGCCGTATCTAGAATTGGGAGCCAATTTTTGGTTTAATAAAGAAACAACGAAAAGCATCGACAAAGTGGTACTGGCCCATAAATGGCGTATCTGGTTATATCAAAGCGAGAAATATAAAATCAGCATGTCGCCCGGCGGATGGCACAGCATTTACACCGACGGTGATCTGTCTCCCAAACACTTGCTATATGATTTCGTCGGTCTCACCATCCAACATAGCGACGTCATCTATACTCGCCTGATGGCCGGCGGTTATATGAAACATTGGAAGAATGCTCCGAAGATTCAAGACGTCAAAAAAACTTCTTTCGGTGCATTGGCAGGCCTCGAACAGCGAATCAGCAAAAGTCTGGTGTTTGTAACGGATTATTTCCAGGGATCGGGTGAAGGCTACGGTTTGGCGCCGGGATTCGTTTATTATGCGACCGAAAACGGCGGTAATTTGCCTATTTACCTTGCGTATCAATTTGATAATGACGATCGGAAAAATGATTTATTACTATTTGAGATCGGTTACATGTTCCAGCTTTTCGGTGAAGAATAACCATTGATAGAAACCAACGAAAAAAATCGTCCCGATCCCGACGCTCTTCTTTCATTTCTCAAAAAAGAGGAAGAAAAAGAGAAACGCGCCCGACTGAAAATTTATTTCGGTATGTGTGCCGGCGCCGGTAAAACGTATGATATGCTTAAAGCGGCTCATGACGCTTTATCCAAAAACATCGACGTCGTTATCGGCTATATCGAAACGCATAAGCGACCCGATACGGAAGCGTTGCTCAACGGTCTGCCGGTTATTTCACGGAAAAAAATCGATTACAGAGGAACCCAGCTTGAAGAAATGGATCTCGATGCGATTTTGGCGCGTCACCCGAAATTAGTTTTAGTCGATGAACTCGCCCACACCAACGCCCCCGGCAGCCGTCATGCTAAGCGTTATCAGGATGTTATTGAATTATTGGACAACGGTATTGACGTATACACGACGTTGAATGTTCAACATCTCGAGAGCCGTGCCGATACTGTCGCGCAAATTACTGGTGCGACCATTCGTGAAACCGTGCCCGATTCGATTTTCGAGCAGGCCGATGAAATCGAAGTCATTGATATTTCACCGGAGGAATTATTGCAACGATTGCGCGAAGGAAAAGTTTACACACCCGAACGTTCGCAACAAGCCGTGCAAAATTTTTTCCGAGAAGGCAACCTGACAGCTTTACGTGAGATGGCGCTCCGTTTAACGGCCGAACGTGTCGATCATCAGCTTCGTGACTACATGAAAAACCGTCGTATTGCCGGCCCGTGGAAATCGAGTCAGAGACTACTCGTCGGTATCAATGCTAGCCGGCATTGCTTTAGTCTAATTCGTTGGGCTCGCCGTCTCGCCTATTCTATCAACGGTTCCTGGGTGGCCGTGTATGTTGAAACTACCAAACAACTTTCGGATGCTGACAAGTCGCAGCTATCCAAGAATGTAAAACTTGCATCGGAGCTTGGCGCCGAAGTTATAACAACGTCGGACGAAGACGTCGCCAAAGCGTTGGTGCGCGTGGCGAGAGAACAAAATGCCACGCAGATCCTTGTCGGAAAGTCAAAGTATTTTTTACCGTTTGGAAAAAGCCTGTTAGAAAAAATTATTGAGATCAGCGGCGAATTGGATATTCACGTCGTCGGTGGCGCGATGGATGCAGGTAATCGGTTGCGTTGGCTACGTTTGCCAAGTCTTCATTCCGGATGGATGCAATATTGGATCTCTGCAATGATCGTTATTGCCGTAGCGGCAATTTGTTTTCCCGTTTCTCCCTGGCTTGGTTACCAGACTGTTTCATTTATTTTGTTGCTGACGGTTACGTTAATGCCGCTTAAATTTGGCACCGGACCGGTTTTATTGGCGGCTGCGTTGAGCGCGTTGATCTGGAATTATTTTTTTATTCCGCCACAATTTACTTTTTATATCGGATTGACCCACGACGCATTAATGTTCTTGACGTACTTTGTGATTGCTTCGGTTACGGGCACCCTGACGGCGCGTATTCGTGTCCGCGAACGAATTGTACTTCAGCGTGAAGCGCGTACTAATGCGCTGTATGCATTGACGCGTGATCTGTCAAACGCACGCAATCAGAATGAAGTTGCCAAAGCTTCCGTAGCAAATATCGAACAGTTCTTCAACGGTTCGGTCATTATTTTTTTAAGCGATCTTAGCGGTGATCTTCTACCTGAGCCACATCCTGCCAGTACATTCAAAGCAGACATGAAAGAATTTTCTGTACCGTCGTGGGTGTACTGGAATGAAAAGAAGGCAGGAAAATTCACTGACACGCTTCCCTTTGCAGCCGCCACGTATTTTCCAATTTCCGGGCCGCGATTTCCACTCGGAGTGATCGGAATTAAACTCGACCGCTCATTCACTATCGATCAGGAAACCTTAATCGAAAACTTCATCCGTCAAATTGCCTCGGCGCTCGAACGCGAGCAATTGAACGAAATCAATAAAAACTCTATTGCCGTCGTTGAATCTGAGAGATTGTATAAGACGTTATTCAATTCAATCTCACACGAACTCCGTACGCCGATTGCTGCGATGATCACAGCTTCTGAAAGTTTGCAACACACTGAAAATCTAAAACACGATTCATTGGCGAAGGATTTGCTTGGAGAAATTCATACGGCTGCAGACAGGCTGAATCGTTTGGTCGGCAATTTACTCGATATGGCACGGCTCGAATCGGGCCATATTACCATAAAATCCGATTGGTGTGACATTCATGATATAATTCATTCTGTTTTACAAAAATTAGAACATCAATTGTCATTGCACACCGTCACTGTCGTCGTTTCGCCGGACTTGCCTTTGCTTAAAATCGATTTCGGTTTGATGGAACAAGTTATAATGAATTTGCTTCTGAATGCAGCCCTATACACTCCGAACGGAGTAACCATTGAAATTAAAGCGCTCAAAGAGAGTCATGACTGCGTATTAATGATTGCTGATAATGGCCCCGGTTTTCCGGTTGACGCATTGTCACATTTGTTTGATAAGTTTTACCGCGTTCCTGGAACGAAAACCGGCGGTACCGGCTTAGGCTTGTCCATTGTCAGAGGATTTGTCGAAGCTCATCAAGGCAGGATAAGCGCGGAAAATCGAAAATCCGGTGGGGCGCAATTTACGATTCGTCTGCCATTGCATCCGGTTCCTGCGACCGAAACTATTGTACATGAGTATGAATGATTTACCGCGCATACTGATCATTGATGACGAAATCCAAATTCGACGCCTGCTTCAGATTACGTTGGAGGCAAACGGATATAAAGTTTATTCCGCTACATCCGGCGAAGAAGGTTTGCAACAAGTTGCCATGGTTCGGCCTGACATGCTGATCCTCGACTTAGGCTTACCGGATATAGACGGAATCGAAGTGTTGAAAAAACTCCGTGAGTGGTCGTCGATTCCCGTAATCATTTTATCGGTTCGCTCCGATGAATCCGACATCGTCGCCGCGCTCGATGTCGGGGCCGACGATTATTTAAATAAGCCTTTCCGAACCGGCGAATTGTTGGCGCGCATCCGAACGGCTTTACGGCATGTAACCTCGCCCAGTAGTGAAAACAACATTTTTAAAGGCGGACCGTTATGGGTCGACTTGAATGCGCGCATCGTCAAACTCAAAAACGAAATGATCAAACTTACACCGACGGAATTTCGCCTGCTTTCGCTCTTCATTCGCCACGCCGGCAAGGTTCTCACCCATCAATTTATTCTCAACGAAATCTGGGGACCGTCCTTCGCCGAAGAAACTCAATATTCAAGAGTCTACGTCGGCCAGCTTCGGAAAAAAATTGAAGAGAATCCGAACTCACCTAAATTGTTAGTAACTGAATCAGGAATCGGGTATAGGCTGGAAGTGATTGAATAAGCATTTACAAAAAAAAATCCCCTGATTTTCATCAGAGGATTTTGAAGTGCGCGCTCATGGATTCGAACCAAGGACCTTCTCGGTGTAAGCGAGACGCTCTAAACCAGCTGAGCTAAGCGCGCGAAAAGTGGTGCCAATATATTCGCCGACGCATGAAAAAGCAATAATTATTTTACTTCTTAAGTATTTTTCCGATTACTGCTTCAATCTGATTTTTCATTGTTACAACAGCCGCGTGCGCAGCTTCAGCAAAATCGTTTCCCGAAGACGCATATAAAACGGCTCGTGACGAATTGACAAAGGCGTTCACTTTTTGTCCGTCGAAATTAATTTTTACCGTCGACTCCAGATCGCCGCCCTGCGCACCGATGCCGGGAATTAAAAACGGCATAGCGCCGCTGATCTGGCGAAGCTCTTGCATTTCTTCTGAATGGGTCGCCCCTACTACCAAACCGCAGTTGTGGCGTTGATTCCATCCCAAAACTTTCATGGCAACGGACTCATACAATCTCTTTCCATCGGATGAACGGTATTGAAAATCTTTCGAACCTTCATTGGACGTAAGACATAAAACAAATGCGCCGTAATTTTCATTTTCAATAAACGGCTGCACCGAATCCAATCCCATGTATGGGCTTACGGTAATGGCATCACAACCTAAATGATCAAATACGGATTGTGCATACAAATTAGCCGTATTGCCAATGTCGCCGCGCTTTGCATCCGCAATGATAACCGCTTTCGGTGCCGTTGAACGGATAAAACGAATAGTCGCTTCAAGAATGGCCCATCCTTCGGCCCCAAACGTTTCATAAAAAGCAAAATTAGGTTTGAAAGCGCCAACAAGATCGTAAGTGGCATCGATAATTTTTTTATTGAATTCAAGAATTGAGGCTGGTTCTTTTTTAAAAACAGGCGGCAATTTATTCAAATCCGGATCAAGGCCGATGCAGATCGGACTTTTT
>JAIBAF010000017.1 GCA_019695335.1 bacterium | reverse complement strand
CTTAGAGTTACTTCGATAAGGGATACAAACACACAAACCTACCTTACCGAATTGGGTTTTTAACTTAGTGTGTTTTGAGGGTTTAAAAACATTAATTTAGGGCTTAAATTCGTGCAAATATATAGTGCGAAGTGCCGAAAAGCAAGAAAATTTTTTGTTTTTAGCCCTTTCAATTTACTCTATTACTAATGTATATAAGTAATAAGGATAAAGAAATATCATGGCGCCTAATTCATATAATTTAGTCACCCGGTATGACAAATCATATATCTCAAGTTGCTTAGACACAATAGCTCGCCGCTTAGATAGAAGCAATGTATCTGGCTTATAAACATAATCATTAAAAACAAATCCTTTTACAATTTCCGTATGATGTTCCAATAACCCAGCAGTATCCAATGTCACTGGATAAGTTCTTAGTTCAAACCTGAGTGACAGATAATAATCTTCATATGATTTGAATATTTCTTTGACTCTGGTAAATTTTATATTAGGTAGAATGCTGTCTCGAATAAGAATTATGTTTGAGTCAACATCGTGTATGTAATTCTGAGTTTCATTAAAATTTCCTCTATAAAGTGAATCACCAAAGTTATAGAACAAATAAAAGCCAAGTTTGTCTCCTTCACTTTCTCTTACTATTTTAGATGTAGGTACTTTGCTCAACGAAACCATTTTTTTTGTTTGTAAGAAAAGCTCATTTTTTATTGGATCATCAATAATCAACTTCCTGTGTATACAGGCCGGCTATCAATGTTAATTAGATCAATTAGAATAAGAGATACATTAAAGAAAATAAATGCCAAAATGAAATTTAGCGCCATATACCTAATTCTAGAAAAGAACACTCTTCCAGAGAAAATGAATATGAAAAACAACATAAACCAAAAAATTAATACTCCAATGAAATAAAAACTATAATTTTCTAATTTGCGATACAATATCAGAGGTATTACGAGCATAGGAACAAGCTGATATTTTGATGTTATTACAAATACGAAAACATTACTTAAATCAAAAGGTTGGTGACATATTTTTTTTACAACTCTGACCGCAATTGCCAATGGTAAGAAAGAAAAGATTGTTATTATTAAGTCAATAACCACTACTCTTGTAATTTCTTTTAGCTGAATCTGCTCTGAAAAAAGTAAAACACATAATGATAACATCCCAAGTAGTAATAATATTTGTAAATATTGTTCTTGCCGTTCGCGTGAATACAAGTTCAAATAATACCGCGTAGGACTAACGTAAAATAGCATACTTTGCTCTATATAATTATAGATTTTATCTATACCAATTCTGTCCAGTAACTCATCAATTATTTTCATATTACTTTATTCACTATTTGTAACGCCACTGGCTATCTAATTACATCCCAGTAGCGTAATGAAAAAAAAAATCATAGTCAATTTTCGCGCAAAGCATTTTGCCTTAAAATCTTCATTGCGCCGCTTGAGCTTTTTGTGTAATTTGCGCAGCCAACCCAATGGAACGGTTCTCCATGAAAACAGATTTACTTATCCGAAATGCACATCAGGTAGTTACGTTCGATAAAGGACAATTTAGAACCCTTGAAAACGTTTCCATTGCCTGCGGCGGCTCGCAAATCATCGGCATCGGAGATGATAAACAGTTTGACGCCGGTACAGCAACCGTCATTGATGCATCAGATTTCGTAGTTTTACCGGGACTGATCGATTCGCATACGCATACGGTATTTGCAGGTTCGCGTGAAGATGAATTCGAAATGAAACTCGGCGGCGCAACGTATGCCGACATCGCTCAAAAAGGCGGCGGCATTTTAAATACGATGGGCGCCACACGGAAGGCTTCGAAAGAGGAACTGCTTCAACTAGGAAAGAAAAGACTCGAACAAGCGCTGCAATTCGGCATTACAACGATTGAAATCAAAAGCGGCTACGGTTTATCACCAGCGGATGAAATCAAAATTCTTGAAGTCATTCGTGATCTGCGCGAACATACCCCGATGGACATTCACGCAACTTTTTTGGGCGCACACAGCGTTCCACCGGAATACAAATCCAAACGCGACGATTATGTCAAACTCGTTTGCGAAGACATGATCCCGACAGTCGCTGAAAAAAAATTAGCTGAATTTTGCGACGTGTTTTGCGAGACGAACGTATTCACCATCGATGAAACCCGTAAGATTTTCGAGACCGCCAAAAAACACGGACTGAAACTCAAGCTTCACGCCGATCAATTGACCAACACCGGCGGCGCTGAATTGTGCGCCGAAATGGGCGCCGTTTCAGCCGATCATCTCGAACATATTTCCGATCGCGGTATTGACGCTTTAAAAAATTCAAAAACAGTTGCAGGACTTTTGCCGGGATGTTCGTTTTTCCTGAACATGCAATACCCTCCGGCACGAAAACTGATCGAAGCAGGAATTCCGGTTGCACTGGCGACAGACTTTAATCCCGGCTCGTCCATGACTCAAAATTTACAACTGATCATGTCCATTGCATGCACGCAAATGAAAATGTCTCCGGCGGAAACTATTCAAGGCGTTACACTCAGTGCTGCGCAATCGTTGGATCGAACCGATATCGGCAATATCGCTTCGGGATTGAAAGCCGATTTAGTTTTATTTCGTGTGCCGAATTTTAAATATATACCCTATAATTTCGGACAGAATCACGCTGAGCATGTGATTAAAAATGGCCGGATGTTTTTTTGATCACTAAAAACTGATAACTGTCGCTTCGAGCTTGTCGAGAAGTGACATATAAAATTGATCGCTGATAAAAATAATAATTAAAATTCAGTTCTCGACTCCGCTCGAACTGACATTCTTTTTTCATTAGTTTTCTTAATTATGGAACCTCTCAAAATCCCGAAGGAAACCTGCGCCGATTATTATTATGCCACTCAAAAGGAATGGCTTGAAACCAACGGCATCGGCGGATTTGCTTCCTCTACTGTGATTGGCGCTAATACACGGCGCTATCACGGCCTGCTGGTCGCCTCGCTCCGTCCGCCAACCCATCGGTATGTTCTTCTTTCTAAAATGGAAGAAAGCCTGAATTTTAACGGTAAAACACATGAACTGTCTACGAATCAATACCCGTTCATCATCTTCCCTGAAGGCCACAAGAATATCGATTATTTCGAATACGATCTTTGTCCGAAAATTACATACCGTGTACACGACATTATCATTGAAAAAAGTATCCTGATGATCGATGGCGAGAATTCAACCATCTTGCGGTACAGGGTTCTCAAAGCCGATCAGCCGTTTACATTATTGCTTCGCCCGTTATGCGCTTTCCGTGACTATCACAGTTTATCCAAAGAAAACACCAACATTAACAAAAATACCGATGTCGGCGCGTATCAGTTTTCGATCCAGCCTTATCAGGGATTGCCGCGATTGTCTTTTCATTATAATACCGGTTCGGTAGAACCAAAATTTTTCTGGTACAAAAATGCTGAATACCGGAAAGAGCATGAACGCGGTCTGGATTTTACCGAAGATCTCTTCAGCCACGCAATTCTATCGGCGACTTTGCATGGCGGAGAATCGCTGGATATTTTGGTGACCAGTGAAACCAATCGAGCAAGTTCTCTGAAATCCAAAGACATCGAACAATTGCTGAACTATGAAATTCAACGACGTAAGGCCTATATCGAACATTTCCCATTACGGCATCCGATGGCACAATCGCTGGCGTTGTCGGCGGACTCATTTTTGGTAAAACGCTCGGGCAATCGGCATACGATCATCGCCGGTTATCACTGGTTCGGAGACTGGGGCCGCGATACGATGATTGCTTTGCCGGGCTTGGCATTGACCTGTAAGCGGTATGATGTTGCCAAAGCGATTCTTCTATCGTTTGCCGAATACATTTCCCAAGGCATGATCCCCAACCGATTTCCCGATCTCGATGAGACCCCGGAATTCAATAACGTCGATGGAACATTATGGTTTTTTGTTGCGGCTTATCGTTACTGGCAGGCTACGGGTGATGATGATCTGATCCGCACGGCTTTATACGAACGTTTCGCAGATATTATCGCCTGGCATGTCCATGGCACCCGTTACAATATTAAAATGAGTGACGACGGATTACTTTTCGCCGGTGAAGCCGGCGTGCAGCTTACCTGGATGGATGCCAAAGTCGGCGATTGGGTCGTAACGCCGCGTGCTGGTAAATGTGTTGAAATCAATGCGCTTTGGTTCAATGCACTATGCATTATGCATGAAGTAAGTATAGCTTTGAACCGTAGCAACGACGCCGAAAAATATAAAGCGATGACTGAAAAAACGAAAAAAAGTTTTAATGAACAGTTTTGGTTTTCGGATGGCGGGTATTTATACGATTATATTAATGACACTGAAAAAAATACCGACATCCGTCCCAATCAAATTTTTGCAATTAGCCTGCCCTTCACGCTTCTCGATACGGACCGGAGTAAATTGGTCATTGAAAAAGTTCAGAAAGAGCTTCTTACACCGTTTGGATTACGCACTTTGTCTCCATCGCATCCGTCGTATACCGGCGTATATGCCGGGGACGTTCATCATCGTGACTTAGCCTATCATCAAGGAACGGTTTGGCCATGGCTATTGGGCGCTTTCATCGAAGCCTATTTAAAAACAAACGCAAACTGTGACGAGGCCAAAACATTAGCCCGCACGCTGATTGAGCCTTTCATCACTCAACTCAACGACGCCGGTATCGGAACGATTTCTGAAATTTATGACGGCAATCCGCCGCATTTCCCCAAAGGTTGTATTGCCCAAGCCTGGAGCGTCGGCGAAATACTGCGTGCAATCGAATTATTAGAAAAATAAAGTATGCCGTCCGATTCTTCTTTTGAAATCTATCAATCGCGTATCCGATCCATCCGTCATAAAGCTTCTTTGGAATTAGGTTCTTTTGTACCTGCTGCCGTGCTGATCCCTTTTTATGAAAAAAACAGCGAGCCGTTTTTGCTATTTGCAAAACGCACGCAAACAGTACGGCATCATAAAGGCCAAATTTCATTTCCCGGCGGTGCGTACGAACCCAATGATCCGGATTTACGCCATACCGCTTTGCGTGAAACGGAAGAAGAAATTGGACTAGACCAATCCCATGTGAATATCTTGGCCGAATTGGATGATATGTTTACACCGACTCGCTTCCGGGTCACTCCTTTTGTGGGTACTATTCCATATCCTTATTCATTTAAAATTAATCCTCACGAAACGGCTGAATTAATTGAAGTTCCGTTGCGTCATTTGTTGATCGAATCCAATCACAGGATCGGTTATCGGATGTTTCAAAATCGAATTTATGAAATCCATTATTATGATTACAGTGAACATATCATCTGGGGCGTAACAGGACAAATTCTCAACGATTTGTTGAAAAAAATTCAATAACCATAATTGCAACTTAGTTTCTTAGTCAGCGTAAAATGATCATCACTATCTAAAGTGACGAAAGTTTGCGTAAATACGGCAATTTTCGGATTGTTTTAATCGATCAAAATTTTAAATTTTCAACCCTGTTGCCATGAACTGGCTATTGTTTTAGAATCAATCATAGTTTATCGTTTTTGAAATCGTCGATTGTCACCATGGAGAGAATTGTCAATGAAACATGCGTATGAGTTTCTGGGTCGTTTGCCCTATGGCGAAAGATTTTTAATATCAATTTTGATCAGTCTGTTGATCTTGCTGCTGCTCGTCATGCCGTTTCAGCTTTTTGCCAATATTCAGGCAGGAACATTAGCATCCGCCAAGATTTCCGATGAATCGAAAACTTTCGCTCCGAATCCTATCTTGACCATTAATGTTCAGCCAGCGGCCATATCACCGGTCATTGATGGCGAAATCGAAGAGTCATGGTTACAATTGGAGCACTTCAGCAATTTTGCCGAGAATTATCCCAATGAGCGGCAAAAACCGAAGGCCGTAACGGAGGGTTATATTACGCATGACGATAAATATTTGTACATTGCGTTTATTTGTCATGATCCGGACATGAGAAAACTGCGTGCGGTTTTGAGCGATCGTGACGCGTTGTATGAAGACGATTTTGTCGGCCTCAATATCGACCCTTTCGGCGCTCAACTCAACGGGTTTGAGTTTTTCGTCAATCCTTTAGGTGTTCAGGCCGATCTCAGCGTTGACGTGACGGGTAACGAGGATGACAGCTTCGATGCGGTGTGGGAATCTGCCGCCAAAATTTACGATGACCGTTGGACGGCCGAAATTAAAATCCCATTCAAAAGCCTGCGATTTCCCAATAAACCGGAACAAGACTGGCTGATTCATTTTTATAGAATCTATCCTCGCGAAAGCCGTTATGTGTATTCCTGGATGGCAACGTCGCGCGATATCAGCAATCAATACGCCCAAGCCGGACACATTAAAATGAAAATCCCCGAAACGTCTTCCCGTAATATTGAATTTCTGCCGTACACAGTCGGTACATCTGAAAAATCATTGATCGAAAAAGACGATGGCAATGGAAAATGGGATAAACGAAACTATGACGGTGATGTAGGATTTAATCTCAAATACGGACTGACGTCGAATGTCACTTTGGATCTGGCCTATAATCCCGATTTCAGTCAAATTGAATCGGATGCCGGACAGATCAGTGTGAATAATCCTTTTGCACTGTTTTACAATGAAAAACGACCTTTCTTTCTCGAAGGCCGGGATATTTTTTATGTGGATCAAGATATAAATTTACTTTACACGCGCACGATCAGCGATCCTTTGGTAGTGGGTAAAATTTCCGGAAAAGCGGGAAAAATGAGTTTCGGCTATATTTCGGGTTACGACGAGAGCACGCAGTATGTGATCCCATTCGAGGAAAGCGGGCCGGGTTTATTTACGAACAAAAATTCTGTTTCAAATATTCTTCGTACGAAATACGAGCTCGGCACTGGAACGTATATCGGATTTACCGGTACCGATCGCCGGCTTTCGAATGCATCGAATTCCGTCGGTACTCTCGATGCTAAAGTGCGATTGAGTACCAAATACACGTTATCGGCTCTAGCAAGTATGAGCCACACTGATGAATCGAGTGACTCGCTTTTATCCAAAGACGATAAAGATTTTGAATCCTTTAAAGAAGGCCACACAACGTATACCGGCGACTTCGACGGTGAAAATTTTGACGGACATTTATTTCGTCTGACTTTGGACAGAACGGCAAAACATTGGGGGTTTTTTGCATGGTACAATGACCGTTCACCGGGATTTCGTTCGGAAAACGGTTTTATCAGTTCGAACAACCTCCGCGAAATCGGCTCGTATCAGCGTTATACTTTCTATTATCCTCAATCAACCGTGCTCGATCGGGTTGAGCCCCGCTTGCAATTCAACCGGAAATATAACTACGACGGAAAGTTAAAAGACTGGTGGATCAATCCGCAGCTTTTTATCCAGTTTAAAAAGCAAACGTACATCTGGATGAGCATTGCTGCACTCAACAATGAAAACTTCAGAGATCGTCAATTCAATCATATTCACCGATTCTCTTTTGAATTTGGTACCAAAATTTACAAAAAGCTTTACGGTGGTGTCTGGACTGAAAATGGTAATTATGTTAATCGTTCAGGTAATATCGACGACCAGGGTATTGACGATCCGCGTAACCCTTTGGCTAAAGCCAAAGGATTTAATCTCCAGACATGGATTACCATTAAGCCGACCAGCCAGTTATCCAATCAAATTGATTACCGGCAATTCAATCTCTGGACGCATTACGGTGGCAGTCTGATCACGGCTCAGAAAATTTTCAGAAATACTCTGGCCTATCAATTCACCCGCCGTTTGTTTTTACGCATTATCGGCGAGTATGCGGTCAGAGAATCCAATGAATCTGCGACTGATGACGATGGGAATTTTATTGTCGAAGGACCCGGAAAATACAAGCTGGATCATTCGAAATCAAAATCATACAGCGTTGATCCGTTGGTCAGCTACAAAATCAATCCGTTCACGGTATTTTTTATCGGAGCTCATTTCGGCGGTAAGAGCGATCCTTATCCTAACTACAACGGTTTGACCCCAACACAACAAAGCGTGTTTGTGAAGTTTCAGTATTTTATGAGAATTTAAAGATTAGGGAGTAAGAGGCGTATTATATTCGATGGGGATTTCGTTTTTGATCTTCTTGACCAATTCTTCTGTTTTTCGTTTTCGTTTGATGGCTTTGAGCCGCGCTTCGATCTCACCTTCAACTTGCGCTAAAGGTTTTGGCGCTCCTTTCGGACGAATTTCTTCCACATGCCAGAGGGTATAATAACCGTTTTTGTTTTGGATCGGTCCGATAATTTCATCCGTAGCGTTTTTAGCAAACAGATATTTGGCTATTTTTTCTTCAAATTTATCGCGCGGAAGAAATTCGGTCGCGCCGATAATATCGCTGTCCGAAGCCGCCTGCGTCACCAGATCGACAAAATCCTTCACCCGAATACGTGCCATACGAATGAGCTGTTGCTCCAGGTTTTTAGCTTTCAGCTTTTCACGCGTAAAAAAATATTCCGTTTTCACCTGATCTTCAGGAATTTCAAATTCTTTGCTATGCTCCTGATAAAATTGTTCTATTTCCTGTTTAGTGATCTGGATCGATTTATCCAATTCACCTTCAACAAAGGCTTGCACCAATAATTCTTTTTGAATCAACGCCATTTGCTGAAGATACCGCGGGTCTTTATCCATCCCAACCATCTTTGCTTTTTGGTAAAGCGTCTCCGTTTGAATCCATTGTTGGATATATAAATCACGTGCGTTGGTTTGGCCGCGCACATCATTACGTAGCGCGCTGTCGATCATCGTTTCCGTCAGAAGCGTCTCACCCACTTTTACAATGTAATCCGGCTTGGCTTCACTGCAAGCAATGACAACAATAGCCAAACACCATACCACCCGTCGTTTCATTTTAATTTACTTTCGTAAACCACTACAGGATATTTTAATTTAAGCTGATGCAAAAATTTTTCTGTTAATTTTTTTTGCTGATTATCACGGTACGAACGCTCGACTTGATTTTTGATCAAATCAAACGGTTGTGATTTTTTTTCATTTTTTTCCATCAGCCTGATCATAGAATAACCACCGTCTTTTCGCTGAAAAATCTTACTGACTTCACCCAGCTTCAAGCTCAAGGCTTTCTTCACAAGTTCATCATTCTGATTATCCGGATAGTTAGAAGGATCTTTGATCATAATGATCCTGTCTTTCTTTTTGCCGTTGATCTGTTCGGCCGCTTTGACCAGATCGACTTTGTCTTCAACCAATCGGGCAACGGAATCGAGAGCATTAAATTGGCTTGAATATACTTCCAATACTTTCATGTCGCCCGGCGACGAAAACTGCTCCCGGTTATCTTCAAAATAACGGCGCAATTCCTCCACCGGTACTTTATTCGTATAAGCCAATATGCTACCCTTCAAAATCTCCATCGCAAATTGCCTTGACCATTCGCGTGTTTTAAAATAAAACTCATCCGATTCCAAAAACCCTTCGTTACTGATGGCCGCCTTTAGAAGATCATCCTTGACCATTTGTTTCAAACGGTCGACAATAAGATTACGGCTACTATTTTTCCATTGAGCATCGGCGTTATACGAATTCAATAATTGCAACGCAGTAATATCCCGATCGTTTCCGAAAGTGACAAGGATCTTATCAGCAGTAATTTTGCCGCGTAAAGATGAGGTGTTGTCGTTTTCGCCAATGAGATTTATAAAACTGTCAATCTGAACATCATTGAATTTTACATTGCTGTTCAATTGAAGAGAGTCGGTGAACATAGTGTAACGATTGATCAGTAAATAATTTTCAGAAACTTCAAGTTTTTCTCTTAATTCGAAAGCTATTTTTTTGCGGGAGAGTTGTTCGTTTTTCTGACCGGATTTAAAAACGTTGACTACTTTTGCAATAACAAAAGCTCCGGGTACTTCAATAGGTTTCGTGATAGTATTAGGTTCGCTATTAAAAACAGTCTGTTCATATATAAACGGTACCTTGCCGGGAGATATACGCTGAGCGCGAATATTGCCTTTACCGGTTTTGTTATCTTTGTTATCCGAGAACGTTTCGATCAATGCATTGAATTTTTGGAGCGAAGCAATGGAAAAAATTGAATCCGCCAGCAATTTAGCCGATGTTCTAGATCGTTGGATTTTTGAATCTTTGCTAGTCGCATAACCGATAACAAGATGTTGGACATCGATCGATGTACCATAGTTGTGTTCTAAAGTTGAAATGGACTGATCATTGATAAAAAAACTGTAAACATATTTTTCAAGCGCGGCCTGGCGTATAATGTTTTCTTTAGTCCGGTTCAATTCGAATTGAAATACAGAATCCTGGATCAGGTTGTTGTCGAAAGCGCCAATAAAAAGCAATTGGTTGTCAGCCAATTTCGTAATGAGATTTTTTTTATCTAGACGCGACAGTTTATTGGCATCATCGCCGTAGGCAAATTTCAGTGCTTCATTCAATTCTGCAATTGTAATCGAATCTTTATTGCCAATTTTAACAAGCACCTGATCATTGCCCTGCTTGCAACTTGAAATCCACATCCATGCGAGCATACCGATCATAGTGTGCACAAAAGCCGACATATTTAACTCCTGTTATTTGAAATGTCCGTTTCTGATTTTCCTTCAGCAATCGACATGATTATACTGATCAGAATGATGGCGCCGATAACGCCAAACGTAATCCACTTGGGCATTACGAAATCAAAATATTCCGCCGAAAGTTTCGCGCCAATAAAAAAAACAATGACATAAGCTCCATCAACCAATTTCGGGAATTTTTTAATAATTTGTAAAAAAACTCCGGCAACCATTCGCATGGTAATAATTCCGATAATTCCTCCCGTAATAACCACCCATTGTTTATTTGAAAGCGCGACAGCCGCAAGAATGGAATCGACCGAGAAAACAATATCGGTTAATTCGACAGCAATGACCGTGCTCCAGAATGCCGAAAGTCCGAAAAACTTCTTAGCGGTAGGTCGCCGTTCCTGTTGATCGGGATGTTTCCGAAGAAAATGATCGGCAGCGAGATAAACCAAATAGGCTCCGCCGATAATTTTTACAATGGGAAAGTGCAGGAGGTAAACGGCCAGCAGTACGGCAATCACGCGAAAAACAAACGCACCGATAATACCGTATTTCAACGCTTTTTTTTGTTGATCCGGCGGCAACGGCATGACTAATACGGCCAAAACGATGGCGTTGTCGGCGCTTAATAAACCTTCCAAAAGAACTAATAACGCAATCGTAACCAGATCGCTGGATTCAAAATGCATGAAACCTCGTTGAATATTCAATGACAGCGACTGAAAAACGGGCACCAATATACCGGTTCAAGCCTCATTTTTCAAGTAAAAACGGGGATTTCCTTTGACTCACGACAACGTTTTTTGTAATTTGCCCGTTGTATGCAATTTATTTTAATCTTATTTCTAATCGCAGTTATTTGCCCTACTGGATTTTCGCAGGAGAGACCATCCACATCTATCATTGTCAAATTCAAATCGGATGCAATTCCTGAATCCTTCCGCCCAACGTTCAATTCCAGTCAAGCCTTATCCAAAACGTCTTTCAAAGTGAAAAAATTTACCGGAACTTCGCGGCAATCCGCATTAAAAAAATCGGCTGTTCAGGATCGTTTTGAAAACGTATACGTCGTTGATTTCGACGATTCGGATGCATTGAATGATGCTTTACGTCGTTATCAAACCGATCCCAACGTAGACTATGTTGCAATCAACCATTCATTTAATTCCGATGCCGTTAAACCGAATGATACGCACGTCGATAGCTTGTATTGGATTAAGTTGGTGCAGGCAATGGATGCCTGGAATTTACAAAAAGGATCCCGCGATGTTTTGATTGGCATCATTGATTCTGGGATTGATTACCAGCATCCGGATTTATCCAATCAGATTTGGCACAATTCCGGTGAAACGGGAATGGATCCTAACGGTCATGACCGCCGTACGAACGGAATCGATGATGATGGCAATGGATATGTCGATGATTGGCGGGGGTGGGATTTTGTGGACGCTCCCGGATTTGCCGACAACGGCGATTTTTTGGAGCCCGACAACGATCCGCTTGACGATAACGGTCATGGAACCGCCGTCGCCGGTATTATAGGTGCGGAAGGCAATAATCATACGGGCGTCATCGGATTAGCCTACGGATGTACCATAATGCCTCTGCGCGCGGGATCGGCTTCCGGTTTTCTGCAGGAAGACGACGTCGCGCAGGCAATTATTTATGCCGTCGATAACGGTGCTCGCGTCATCAATATGAGTTTTGGCGACAAAGAATTTTCCCCATTGATGCGCGATGCGATTCGATACGCCTACGAACACGACGTCGTGATGGTCGCATCCGCCGGGAACGATGCTTCGTCCGCTTATCACTATCCTTCCGGTTTCGATGAAACGATTTCCGTCAGCGCGACAGGCCCGGACGACTTTTTCGCATCGTTTTCCAATTATGGTATCTCGATCAATATCGCGGCGCCCGGTGTCAATGTTTATTCTACGTCCCGCGGAGGCGGTTATACTTATTTTTCCGGAACATCCGCCAGTGCACCGTTGGTGTCTGCGCTTGCCGCATTGATTATTTCACATCATCCGGAATTTAACGCTGAAGAAATCAAATCCATCGTTGAAACTTCCGCGGATGATATCGGTGAAAATGGCTGGGATCAATATTACGGCGCGGGACGGCTCAACGCTTTTCGCGCGTTACAGATTGCTTACGCTTCGATTGCGCGCATCAATTTTCCGGCAACCGATCAAGGCGTTGCTGCCGATACGCTTGCAATTGTCGGAACCGCTTCCGGCGCTTTTTTAAAACGATATTCCGTTTATTACGGCGTCGGCTCAAACCCATCGAATTGGATTCTGTTGCAAACCACAGAAAACCATCAAATAGTCAACGCACGTCTTGCCGCACTCCATATGCAACCGCTCGCCGAAGGACCATACAGTCTACGTCTTGTGATTGAAAATAAAGACGGCAGCATTGTCGAAGATCGTTCGCGTTTTTTTATTGATCGATCGGCTCCAATAATTTCCGAAATTGTCATAAAAAAAATGATTTTTGGAAATGGTCACGGTTATTTAATCGAATTTCAGACTGACGACCCGTGCGCCTCGACAGTTTGGTATCGCTCATACAATACCGTTGAACCGTTCAAACCGATTCCCATCAATGCGCTTTCAACCAAACACATTGTATTCATTCCGGATCAGTATTTGTCCGGTCATTTCGATATTTTTCTTGAAGCACGCAATGCCGCAGGGATGAATACTTTAGCCAATAATGCCGGCGCTTATTACGAACTTCTGCTTGATGACCAACCTATTGAACAATTTACTTTTGTTCAGGATACTTCAATACAACTCCCGTCATCGTATTTACTCGATCATACAACCGATCTTGACAGTAACGGAAAAAAAGAATTAGTTGTTAATGCTCTGAATACGAATCATGGTTTCGAACAAGTCAAAATTTTTGAATTTGATCCGATTTATCCTGGAAAATTCAGACTCAAAAAAAGCTACGACTTCAACGGAATTCCTCGTGATGCCTTTCGCGCAAATGGTATTGGAAAAATTTTAACAGGCGCCGGCGCGGAGACATTTATTATAACATCGAACCATCCGGATTCACTGCCGAATACTATCCCGTTTCGCGATAACAATGATTTCTGGGGCGTCAGATTTGATGATGTTTTTAGTAATAATGACACCAAAATGATCGTCAAAAACGGAAAAAATTTTAAAATCTACCGGGACTCCGGCGGCGATGAATGGAAATTAACCGCAACTTTGAATAATCCTACCAATGGCGATAATTTTATTGCTATTCCGTCTTGTTCTGTTGGCGATTTTGACGGCGATGGGAAAAAAGATTTGTTGTTCGGAGATTTTGACGGCGACGTTTACATTTATGAAGTAAACGGCCAGAACCTGGATTTAACATGGCAAGAATCTCTGCCTCTGTACGATGTTAACGGATTTACAGCGGCCGCTGATTTTGATGGCGACGGAAAAGATGAATTTATTGCTGGAACGCACACATTGCCGTTTCTTAGTGAATCGCAAGCTGCCGAGCAATATTGGACGTTTGTGATTTACAAATCAACCGGCGATAATATCTACGAACCTGTATGGCAGCAAAATTTTTACGGCTTCAGTTCACTAACCGACTTTCAAAGCGGCGTCAATGCAGCGGATATCGATGGTGATGGCAAAGCGGAAATTTTTCTGAGCCTGTATCCCAATTTGTATGTACTCAGCTATAACTCAACTCTTCAAACTTATGAACCGATTTGGCAGACTCAAACGCGCAGCAACACCGTTGTAATTGATGATATGAATGGCGATTCGATCAAAGAAATTTATTTTAATAACGGACATCAAACAGTTGCCTACAGCCTTAATGGACTGATCAATCCTGCGCAAACTCCGTCCGCTTTTGCCGCTACTCCGTTGGATACGTTTCAGGTGTTACTTTCATGGAATGCATCGCCTTCGGCAGAACTTTACAAAATTTATCGTGGAACGGCATTGGACAGTATGGAATTTGCATTCAATGTCACTGCCGTGCATACCGATACCCTTGACACCAGTGTGACAATCAATCAGCTATATTATTATGGTATAACAGCCATAGTTAGTGGAATCGAAAGCGATCTGAGTCCCGTTCAAACCGTACGCCCAAATCGAAAACCTTATATTGTGAGCGCGCAAGCTTCCGGCCGTGAACATGTTATCGTAAAATTTTCTGAAAAAATGGACGTCAATAAATTAACCGCCGTCGGATCGTACGAATTGAATTCGGTTGGATTTCCAATGACAGCTCTCCCGAAAAAAAACGGCGAAGAGGTTTTATTGACATTCCCGTCAATCACACCGGGCAATTACTGGCTTACGGTTAACGATATTACCGACACTGACCGTACACCGATTGATACTACGCTTCATTCTATAGAGATTACGATACCGCTAGCCACTCCGAAATTTTTTCTTGAAAAAACCATATACCTCGGAAATAATTCCATCGATCTTTATTTTAGCGAAGCGGTTACATCGGCATCAGCCGGAAATATTATCAACTACAGCGTCGAACCGGATTTTCAAACAACCGAGGCCGCCATCGATGCGGTAAATCCTAAAACTGTTCATATTAAAATTACCGGAAGTCATCCAATCGGTGCGATTGGAATTCGATACATTATTAAAGTAAAGAATCTGATGGCTGAATCCGGAAGCATCTTGGATGAAACGGAAGGCAATACTTCTTCGATTGTTTTAACTCAGAACACTCTTGATCATGTTTTTACCTATCCCAATCCTTATCGTCCGGACGAAGCGCCGCAAGGAATGATGTTCGCTAATCTGACTCCGACGGCGACCATCAAAATTTATTCACTCAACGGTGTTTATATTAACACGCTTGAAGAAACCGATCAGGATGGCGGAGTATTATGGGATTTAAAAGACCGTAGCGGTAATAAAGTTCCAAGTGGAATTTATTATTACATAGTCGAATCGGAAAAACAAAAGAAGCGCGGGAAATTTGCGGTGGTGCGGTAAAAAAGAATTATTTAAGTTGCATCACAGGAACCATCAGCAAATTAAAATAATCTTCTATTTGATCTGCTTTTTTTCGCAAATCTAAAATTGCATTCATTCTGGTGTCTGCTTCACCGCCGATTACGACACATACAAAGTCATATGATGTGCCCGGCTGCATTGTGAATGGCCCGACATTCAACATGATGCGGCCGTTGCCACCTAAATTGTCGACGATTCCAGTTGCAGTGATTGGATCCCCAGGATACACAAAACCAGGATATAGGGAATCGACACCTTCATTGATCGAACCGTCAAATCTTAATCCTTTCAAAAAATTATATCGTTGCTGGTCATTACGGGGATCAGTTCCGTTGGCATATCAATTAGTCGAGGACAAATTCGCATGGATACCGCCCTCGGTAAAATAAAGAAACTTATAACCTATAGCATATTCACGGCCTGTAACACTGTGTCCGTCATTTGAATTATAAACGACCATCATGTTCCTTGGTATGTCGGTTCCGATAAGGTCGTTATGAGGTTCTTCCAAATCTTTGTCGCACCAAAGACTGACGTAAGCTTCAGGATATTGATTGGAGCTTTTATTGGTAATTTTAAAATGAACAAAAAAAAGCGTCACCTGTACCAAGATATTTAAACATATAAGTCATTCGTTGGACCTCCAGACCCAAAGAACGGCCCGTTCGCATTTCGCGCGTATCTAATGTATCCGCTCCGAGATCGTGGAAAACGCACCACGAATCTTCCATGGAGAGTTGCAGCGGTTCTCCGCGATCATCGACGGGCGCTCCCCATTGCGAAGGCCAGAATTACCAATCAATATTGATATTAGGTTCAGTGATAATATAGATGGCGGAAGAGTTCGGATTGGAAGCTTTTAACTGGCTAACGTCGGCCAATTCGGTATTCAAAATGCGACCCGGTAAAAATTCTGAACTAAATTCAATCTGTGAAACAGTGGGAATTTCATTTTTCAGCGCTCCAACATACAAGCCGCCGGCGTACATTGCATTTTGGCCGGAGCCTTTTGGAAACTCCCCACCTGCAGTATTCTCATTATGATCCAGATCTTTTGGATCATAGCCCCAGCGCCCATCTGGTTGAAGCCACATACGCCAACGATTGGCATCGACCATTCTTGCGCCTGTCTCCGGTATCGAATCCAGATAGAAATCGGAAGCATTGGGATAATGAACATAACTGTCATCACAACTGAGATTTATGAATACTACGTGTAGAGATAAAATGACTGATATTAATTTCATACTTATCTCCTGATGTCCCTTACAGAGATAAGTGTTTATTCTTTTTGAAAACTTACATCAAAATCCCACGCCTTTTTTCTTTTTGGTAGTTTTGATTTTTCCGGTGTGAATATTACACGGATCGGTAGGCTGATATTTTGCATTAAAAACTTCTTTGATTTTAGTTGGACATGCGGTATTGGCCAATAAGCCTGATTCCTGGCACACTTCAAGCCTGACGACACCCGGCGGCATTTCAAAATCTTCAACCGGCAATTGCATCGCATCATGCGCACGCGCCATAAATCGTCCCCACATCGGAGCCGCAATTACTTCTCCGGGATTTTTACTGCTGAGATTTAGTTCGTACGTATCGTAGCCAACCCACACAGCAGTTACAATCTGCGGCGTAAAGCCGATGTACCACCCGTCGGACCATTTTTGCGTCGTCCCGGTTTTGACGCCGGCGGGCCTTTCGAAACCATATTTCCTTGCCCAACGACCGGTACCGCGCTCCCAATCTATGCTCGATTTCATCATCTCACTCATAATATAGGCCGTCTCGGCGCTCAGGACTTCTTTGGTTTTAGGAACGTATTGCCAAAGAATGTTACCGTCTTTATCTTCGATTTTCAAAATGGCCGAAGGTTCTACGCGAATGCCTTTGTTGGCAAATACGCCGTACGCCGACGCCATTTCCAACGGAATCACATCGGACACGCCGAGCGCCAACGCATCGACCGGTTGCAGCGGCGTCGTAATGCCCATTTTACCGGCATAACTCACGACCTGCGACGGCGGCACAACTTCCTGCATCAGCCGCACGGCTACGAGATTCAGCGAACGGGCCAGTGCTTCACGGAGCGACGTCGGACCGCCGCGATTACCATCGTAATTTTGCGGCGTCCAGCGCTCACCGTTATCCATGATCAGAACCACATCCTGATTAAGCAATTTGAAAGTCGGAGAATAACCATTATCGATGGCCGCAGTGTACAGAAAAGGTTTGAACGTCGATCCCGGTTGCCGTTTGATCTGTGTCACGTGGTTAAGTTTGTATTTCGTAAAATCGCGGCCGCCTACCATCGCCAGAATATGGCCGTTTGTCGGATCAAGCGCGATAAGACTGGATTGAACAATGCCGTAAAACTTTGCAAGTGAATCGACGCTGTGCGGATCGGCGAGCAACTTTTTAATCGTACTTTGATCGACGCCGTCGCGCTGAAGATATTTCGGTAAAAACGCCTGCGCATTCGTTTTCATAACTTTGGCGCCGAAGGCATCGAGATTCAAAAATTTTTCTTTTACGCTTTCCTGGTATGCGCTCTCGGCGCCCGCTTGTGCGCGCGAATCTAAAGTGGTGTGCACGACCAACCCGTCTTCATAAATATTAATGTGCAATTCTTCCTGCAGATCTTCCAGTTGCTTACGCACGAATTCTGTAAAATACGGCGCAATACCAACGACATCTTCCTGCCGGCGCGGATGAATGACAATGGATTTGTCTTTGGCTTCGTTAAATTCCTTCTCGTTGATAAACCCCTCATCGAACATTCGCCGCAAAACAATTTTTTTTCTGCGCTCACCGGCATTGGCATTTCGCGTATAATACGACGGAGCCTGGAGCAATCCAATGAGATACGCCGATTCTTCCAGCGACAATTCCTGAACATCTTTATCGAAAAAAATACGTGCCGCCGACTGAATACCAAACGCTTCATTGCCGAAATACATGTGCGTCAGGTACATTTCGATAATCTCTTGCTTCGAATAACGCCGTTCGATTTGAATAGCCGTCAATACTTCTTTAAATTTACGCGCCAGCGTCTTCTCCGTATCGAAATACAGATTTCTGGCCAATTGTTGTGTGAGCGAACTGAAACCTTCTTTACTGCTCATGGAAATCGTATTAACCATCGCCGCTTTGACAAAACGGATCATATCGACGCCCCAATGATTATAAAACCGTTTATCCTCCGTCGCCAGCAGCGCATGCACAACATTTTTAGGAAGTTCATTGAAGGGTACACGAGTTCGACGCTCTTTGTAAAACTCTTTGATGACTTTGCCGTCAACAGAATACACTTTGGTGGACAATTTAGGTTCATACACTTCCAATTGCTCGATAGACGGCAAGTCCGAATTGAAATACCATGCAAACGCAATGATACTCAGCAACACGATACCGACCATTGACAAGAAAATTTTAAAAGCCACCTTCCAGACACCCGGTTGATTGAATTGATCGTGGGATATTTTTTTTCGGTGATTGACAGGAATCCGAGTTTGAGTAACGGTGATGGATTCGTCGCCGTTACCGGATTCCGGTTCATTAGTGTGGTTGGAATTATTATTAATTTCCGCTTCTTCGGATTCTCTTTTTCGTCGTAGCATAGAGTCGATTCAATTGCCCCAGTTGTTAAATAAACCGTGATCGTCGATACCCAGCAGGTTTAATACACGGCCTGCTATAAAATCTGCCAAATCGTCCAGCGTTGCCGGTTGTTGATAAAATGCCGGCATGGCCGGTACAATTTTCGCGCCTACTTTTGCGAGCTTGAGCATGTTTTCGATTTGAATGGTATTCATCGGCGTTTCGCGCGGCACTACGATCAACGGGTAATTCTCCTTGAGAGCAACATCCGCCGATCGTTCGATCAGATTGCTTGACGAACCGTTCGCCAAGGCTGATAACGTTTTCATCGAACACGGAATAACAACCATCGCCAACCGCCTTACCGAACCGCTCGCCATCGGCGCAGCAATCGATGCGTTATCAAACTCACGAATTTTACCGCGTATCACCGACGCACCAAATTTCGAAGCCAGAAATTCGGTCATCGATTCTTTTTCAGGATCAAAACCCAATTCGAGTTTACAGGTAATCTTTCCCGCATCGGAAATAATCAGATCAACGTCAAATTCTTTGCTCATCAGGTAGCGCAAAAGCCGGATGGAATACAATACCCCGCTGGCACCGGTAATCGCAATGGTTATACGTTTATTCACAGTGATCAATCATAAAATAATGTTAAAAATAAAATAGTCTAAAATTATATCTAATGCAAGCTCTCAGAGAGCTTCTACCTTGATTCTTTAGGCAAAAAAAAGTATGTTGTGCGCGCCAAATTTTATTATTCTACAATTTAATGTATGTGTGGAATTGCTGGAATATATCGTTTCGATGGACGCGCTGTTTTGCCGCATGAACTTCAAAGGATGGCTCAGGCGATTCGTCACCGCGGCCCGGATGATGAGGGATCTTACCGCGACGGACCGGTGGGTTTGGCTTTCCGCCGCCTCAGCATTATCGACCTCTCGCCACTCGGACATCAACCGATGACGAATCACGATGGCTCGCTGTGGATTATTTTCAACGGTGAAGTATACAATTATATCGAATTACGCGATGAGCTTCGTTCAAAGGGCTATTCCTTTCGATCTCAAAGCGATACGGAGGTTGTGCTGTCCGCTTACGAAGAATGGGGCGCGGACTGTCTTTCCCGGTTCAATGGAATGTGGGGCATGGCCATCTGGGACGCTAAAAAAAGAGAACTCTTCTGTGCGCGTGACCGGTTTGGCGTCAAACCTTTTTATTACTATCGCAATCAAAACCATTTCACTTTTGCCTCCGAAATCAAAAGTATTTTGCAAGACCCGTCTATTCCGCGTGAGCCTGAAGACGAAGTCGTTTACAATTTTCTTTTCGAATTTAAGCGCGACTTCTCCCATCAAACTTTTTTCAAAAATATTTTTCAGCTCGAACCCGGACATTATTTAAAAATCAGTAATAATAATTTTGCTATCCGCCGCTATTTTGACATCGACTTGGAGGCTGAAACTGAGCTCGCCGACGATCAAACTTACGCGAAACAATTCTATTCACTTTTTGAAGACTCCATTCGCTTACGCCTTCGGAGCGATGTCCCTGTTGGAAGTTGTCTTAGCGGCGGGCAGGATTCGTCAGCAATCGTGTGTGTATTAAATCACCTGATGCTCAAAGACGGTATTGATAAGTCCATGATCGGTAACCGGCAAAAAACTTTTTCAGCTTATTCAGATATGAAAGAGATCGATGAAAGTATCTATGCTGAAAAAGTCATTGAGCAGACCAAGGCGGAAAAAAACACTGTATTACCCACAGCCCGGCAGTTGGCTTATGAATTAGATAAAGTTGTGTGGGCCCATGAGGAGCCGTTTGGGTCGACCAGCATTTATGCTCAGTATTGCGTCATGCGGCTGGCCCATGAACGCGGTATCAAAGTCCTTCTTGACGGACAAGGATCCGATGAATTACTCGGAGGATACAACCAATCGTTGTTTCCTTATCTTTCTTCTATGATCCGACGATTAGAGTGGCGCCGCTTCTTGAAGGAAATAGATACCATTGAAACCAACGGTCAAAAGCTTTCCCGGGGAGCGAAGATAACAGCCGCTCTCGGAGCCTTGCCATCCAAACAAGCCAGCTTCCTCCGGAATTATCTCCTGTTAAATCTTGAAAACGGAATCCACCGTGAATTCGTTTCTACTATGAAAGGAACGCATGGCATCGTATCCACCACAAGCTCGAGCCTTCGACACAATTCGTATCACGATTTTCGTTTGATCTTACGATCGCTTTTAATGTTTGAAGATAAAAATTCCATGGCGTTTTCCATCGAAGCCCGGGTTCCTTTTTTAGATTACCGATTGGTTCAATTCGTATTCTCTTTACCCGATCACCAGAAAATTCATACCGGCGGTGCGCGAAAATATGTTCTGCGCAACGCAATGCAAGGTATTGTTCCGGACATGATCTTACAGCGGCGGGATAAAATCGGTTTTGCAACGGCCGAAAAAAACTGGTTTAAAGAAGGCCCGCTCCGTGATAAAATGATGGAAGTGTTTTATTCTAAAAGTTTCGAACAACGCGGTTATTTCGATTATGCCATTATCCGGAAAAAATTTAAAGCCTTGCCGCAATCCGGACCCGAAAAAGGTTATATCAATTTCTGGGGATGTTTTCATCTGGAAATGTGGCTACGGAAATTCATTGACGGTCGCCTATGAAAATTGTTTGGTTTTCCGAGATCAAGTGGACGTATTTGACAACTCGAAAGCAGCAGATCATCCGGCAATTTCCTGACGATTGGGAAGTTTTGTTTATTGAAAGTTTTGCCGTTGGCAAAAAAAATGGTTTTCTTCCAAAACGTGATGGAAGGGTCACGTACGCTACCGTCCCGTTTTTTAAAGCCACTCCTTATGCTTTAGTTAATCGGTTTCAGGGCTTCGTGATCATACGCTTTCTGATGACACTAGCAGCAATGTTGTGGGTAAATTTTTTATGCCGGGTTACCGGATTTAACGGCGTCGATCGAGTGATATGCACTTCCAATATTTTTTATGCCTATATTATCCAGCGGATGAAGAAACGTCTAACTGTTTACGATTGCAATGATTATCCTCTAGGCTTTTCGGATACTTTATCCATGGCCCCGGCTTATTATAAAAAGACTCTTGCGATAGCGGATATTGTTGTGACCGTTTCGAAACGAATTGCCGATATTATAGCGAAAGACAGCGCCAAACAAGTTTTTTTGATAGGAAATGGCGTCGATTACGAATTGTTTGATCAAACTAAAACAGAAAATCCTCCACAGGAGATGGCCGCCATGTCTCATCCTATCATACTTTATAGCGGCGCAATTTCAAATTGGTTTGATATCGATCTTTTGCTTCTTTTGTCATCCGTATTACCCAACGCTTCTTTGGTTTTGGTAGGACCAATTTTATCACAATCCGTTCGAACCAAACTTAACGATAAACTGCCGGCAAACGTTCATTGGCTGGGCGAAAAAAAATACACGGAACTCCCACGATATGTTCATTCAGCCGATGTATGCATCATTCCTTTTTTAAAAAACGATTTGACGTCAGGTTTGAATCCCAACAAACTTTATGAATACCTGGCTTGTGGAAAACCGATTGTCGTTATGGATTATTCCGATGAAATCATCAGTTTGAGTTCTCACATTTTTGTAGCAACAACACGTGACGAATTTATTGCTAAAACAACCGAGGCTTTGAATTCAAACATCAATACGGACAGCCTGCGAACGATTGCCCGCGAAAACAGTTGGAAAAAAAAATCAGAAGCTTTTGCTAAACTTATTCAAGACCGCTTAGCATGAAAAAAATCGTTACGATTGTTGGCGCAAGGCCTCAATTCGTCAAATTAGCTCCCGTATCCGCGGCTATTCGCCAATACACATCGGACATGATAAAAGAAATTATTGTCCATACGGGTCAGCATTATGATGTTGCCATGTCCGATATTTTTTTTCAAGAATTGGAATTGCCGGTTCCAGATCATCATTTAAATGTTGGTTCAGGAAGTCATGCTGAACAAACGGCGGCCATTATAACAAAACTTGAAAAAGTATTGATCCAAGAAAAACCTGATATGGTTATCGTTTACGGTGACACCAATTCGACTCTGGCAGGTGCATTGACGGCTTCCAAACTTCAGATACCGCTAGCACATGTTGAAGCCGGTTTACGAAGCTACAATCGACGGATGCCTGAAGAAATCAACCGAATCATCACCGATCGTCTCAGTTCTGTTCTGTTTTGTCCCACTCGTCAATCAATTGATTGGTTGTCAAAAGAAGGCATATCGGAAAATGTTCATTTTACCGGCGATGTCATGTACGACGCCGTCTTATTGCACGGCCGAATGGCGGAAAGAAAAACAGAAATCATGGCTCGGCTCAATATCGCTCCGAAAAAATATTTACTGGCAACGATTCACCGCGCTGAAAATACGGACGACGGCTCCAAACTCAAAAATATTTTTAACGGACTTTCCGGAATCAAACATCCCATTGTTTTACCCGCTCACCCGCGATTGATTAAGAAAATTCATGAACACCAATTACACGTACCGGTCAATATACAAATGACCGATCCGGTGTCGTATTTGGAAATGCTGGTACTTGAAAAAAATGCGATGCAGATTTTGACAGATTCAGGCGGTATCCAAAAAGAAGCCTATTTTTTTAATATTCCATGTATTACGCTCAGAGAAGAAACGGAATGGATTGAAACGTTAGATTATGATTGCAATGTTTTAGCCGGATCCGATCCTGATACCATAACCAATAAAGCCAATATTCAACGGGAACCGTTTTTTGGAAATCAATATTTCGGTGACGGTCATGCTGCCGAAATGATTGTAAAAACTCTATTAACTTACTTGAAATAAAAATTCATTATGGATAAACGTGGTTTATTTCTTCTTTTTTGCTTTTTTCTTTCAGTCTGTTTGCTCGCTGCCGGTGGCCGCGTGGCTTCAAGCGACGAGAACGGTTTTTTTCTTGAAGTACAAAGTCTCACAGACCGTGGAACTCTGGCTATTCCTGAAGGTATCATCAATAACGGCGTCTACGGAAAAGACGGTCAGTATTATCTAGGCGGGGGAATCGGCTTTACCCTGGTTGCCATGCCGTTTTATGTAATAGGAAAATTGGCTCTTACGATTTTTCCGGTTCCGGAAGCTTACCATATTTTTATTCTCAAAGGCGCTCTCAGCCTGACCAATCAATTCCTCACAGCCTTGCTGGCCGTAATGTTTTTTTTGTTTGCCCGCAGTTTCAACTACTCCAACCGGTTGTCATTTTTTTTAACGGCAGCGTTAATTTTTTCGACCAATATTTTTCCGTATGCAAAATCTGCCATGCGTGAACCGCTTTTAACTTTATCCTTACTCGGTGTTTTCTTTTTCTTGCGGCAATTTGAATTAACTCGAAAAACATTGTCATTGCACGCTGCAGGAGTTTGTTTCACGCTCCTCATCCACACCAAACTTGTTTTTATAATCTTATTACCGCTGATTGCCATTTATTTTTCATATGTAGTTAACGGTCCGTATTTGCTATGGTCATTGAATTGGCTGAAGAATTTAGCAAACATAATTTGGAGTCAAAAGAATTCAAGGCTGTATATCGTTATGTACGCGTGGTTGTTGTTGGCATTTGGCGGGATGGCCTTATATAATTTCGCACAATTCGGCAGTATGCTCTCATCCGGATATACAGAAAAAGGCCAACCATTCACCAACCCGCTTTTTGTCGGCATTTATGGATTGCTGTTCAGTTCCGGTAAAAGTTTTTTCCTGTATGCACCGGTTACCCTATTGGCGTTTTATTCATTCCGACGTTTCGCAAACGAACATCGAATGGAAACGGGTCTATTCGCCGGTATGTTTTTGCTCATGCTGATTTTTCACGCCAAGTTCTTTTCCTGGGCTGGCGATGGAAGCTGGGGGCCACGTTATTTGATACCGGTTCTGCCTTTCTGTATCCTTGTGGCCGGAAAAGGGCTTCAAAATTCGTTGGAACAAAAGAGGAATTTTTCTAAATTAGCCGCTGTCGGATTATTTTTTCTAGGCATTGGAATCCAGGGAGGCGGAACGAGCGTTTACTTAGGTAGTTATCTTCGTTGGATCGGCGAATATCCTTTTACAAAAAATTTCTCCGATCCCGAATTTATGTATAAAAGCCATTTCGTCCCCGGTTATAGCCCTGTTGTTGGGCATTGGCGACTCTTTTTTAATTCTATACAAAAACACGCCGATGGTGAAATCGGACCGTTATCGGTTACTTCAGACCAGAGGCGAATTCCTTTGTCGGAAAATGATCAGGCGAAATTGCCGTATCTTATAGATTATTGGTTCATGTACGCTTATTACGGCGGCGTCAAACTCTCATGGATTATTATTGCAACCGTCATCGGTATCATCGTCACCGTACTACTGGGCTGGCAGACCTGGCGAAAATTCTGCAATTCATAATAGGAAAACTTTGGCAAGGCTACTGATCATTATTCCGGCTTTTAACGAAGAAAAAAATATCGATCGCGTGATCGAACGTGTGAGAAATGTTGGGCCACAATTACCCGCCGGTGTATCAATGGACATTGCCGTAATTAACGACGGATCGAAGGACCGTACGAAAGAAGTGGCTGAAAAAACAGGCGCGATGGTTTTGGATCTTCCGTTTAATGTCGGAATCGGCGCCACGGTACAGACAGGCTTCAAATACGCGGCAGAAAATCATTACGATATGGCTGTTCAAGTCGACGGTGACGGTCAGCATGATCCTCAATTTTTACCGGCATTGATCGAGCCCGTATTAAATGGAAATGCCGATATGGTTATCGGCTCGCGCTTTATAGACAATCAAGGCTTTCAATCAACCTTTATTAGGCGCTTGGGAATCCGGATATTTTATGCCGTTAATTCACTGATCATTCGTCAGAAAATTACCGATAATACATCGGGGTTTCGAGCCTATTCGGCGAAAGCGATTCAACTGTTGGCTGACGAATATCCTTCGGATTATCCGGAACCGGAATCGGTTATTATTTTAGGGTTGAGAAAATTTCGTATCCTGGAAATCCCGGTTGTCATGAAAGAACGCGAAGGCGGACGCTCGTCGATCACCCTGTTTCGTTCACTTTATTATATGATCAAAGTGTTACTGGCCATTTTCATTAATATCTTCAAGAAACAATGATATGGAAAATACAACGGTAGAGGTTTTCAGGATACAAATTGTTGCTATAGCCGTCAGCGTCGGAATGATGTTGCTGGTTTTTGAACTCATTCGGCGAAAGAAATTACGTGAAAAATATTCGTTGATCTGGTTTGCCGCGGGGATTGTGATGATTGTTCTTTCAATATGGAGGGATTTGCTTGACCGGATTGCCTTTCTCCTGGGTGTCGGATATGCCCCCGCATTGCTGTTTATGGTTGCGCTTGGTTTTGGCGCTGTACTGATGATCCATTTCTCCGTTGTGATCTCAGAGTTAAGTGAAAAAAATAAAACTTTAACGCAAGAGATCGCATTACTGAAACAAGAATTAAAGAAAATTAAACATTCATAAATTTGTTTTTCTGAAAACAAAAAGATAAGAGCGATTGTTATTTTTAAAAAAAACCAGCATCTTGATAATATTGACGATTGTTTTGGCGGATTGCAGCCAGCCGTTGACGCCAATGCAAAAAAAATTGGTTCAGCTTGTTGAAAAACATCAGAAACAATATCCCGGTTTTGAAATTCAGGATGCGTATAAGTTATTATTTCAAAGTTCGCTCGGCGTCGGACATTTGATTGCCGATTCCGTTGCCGCAAAAAATTATTTATTGCAGGAAATGGGAGCTCTAGGCAACTCGGCCGAATCCGATGAAACGTTGATTGAATTTATTTCGACGGACAGTTCGATGGTTCGTGTCAATTTGCGGCCGTTTATGCGACAACATCTGGATCCGGATTTACTTTTCAAAGCCATGATCGAAACGATGATTTACAATAAAAAAACCAAAAAGGATTTCGCAGCGGAATGGCGTGAATATGTATACTTGGTCCACAGCGGTTATTTACGATTTGACCCTGAAAAGTTAGACGAGTTTAATTATAATATAGCCGCACAGAATTATCCGATGATCCATCATTCGGAATTTTACAGCACGCATTATGCACCGGCTTATCGCGTGGTCTATTACGACAAGTTCAAAAAATATTTTAACCAGACTCCATAACTTATAACATTATTCATTTAACAGGAAATCGGCTTTGGAAGAAGAATTATTACGCATTCGCAGAGAAAAATTGCAGAAACTCCGGGAGATGGGCATTGAGCCTTATCCGTATAAATTTGAACGTCAATATTTCTCCAGCGATTTGCTGGAAAAGTTTGATTCGCTCGGCGTCAACGATGATTCACAACTTAACGATCCCAATGCACCGCGCGTTCAAGTGGCCGGACGCATTATGTCTCAACGCAGCAAAGGTAAAACGGCTTTTGCACACATTCAGGACATGCACGGAAAAATTCAAATTTATGCGCGCAAAGATATCCTTGGCGATATGATGTATGAAGCGTTTAGCAAGCAGTTCGATCTTGGCGACGTGATCGGAGTGAAGGGCGTATTATTCAAAACGCATACCGGCGAAATTACGATCAAAGCAGAAAATATAACGTTGTTGTCCAAAAGCCTCCGGTATATTCCGGTTGGAAAAGAAAAAGTCCTGGACGACGGAAGTGTGCAGCGATTCAGCGACGTCGACGATAAAGAATTTCGATACCGCCAGCGTTATGCGGATCTGATCATGCACCCGGAAGTGCGCGAAACGTTTGCCAAACGAAGTAAAATCATTTCCGCGATCCGTCAGTTCCTCGATCAACGCGGATATCTGGAAGTCGAAACGCCGATTTTGCAGCCTTTATATGGCGGAGCATCGGCACGGCCTTTTGTCACGCATCATAATACGTTGGATATGAAATTGTATATGCGGATTGCACTGGAATTGTATCTGAAACGCCTGATCGTCGGTGGATTCGATAAAGTATACGAAATTTCAAAAATTTTCCGTAATGAAGGTATGGATCGTTTTCACAATCCTGAATTCACCATGCTGGAGTTTTACGAAGCTTATTCGGATTTCCATGACTTGATGACCTTGACTGAAGAAATGCTAGGTTTCGTCTGTCAAACCGTGAACGGAAGTCTGGAAATTGACACGATGGGTCATCGGGTAAATTTCAAACCGCCGTATGCCCGGCTGTCGATGTTTGATGCGATCAAACAATACGCCAACATCGATGTTTCTGAAATGAGCGAAGAACAATTACGGGATGAATGCAAAAAATTACATATCCATACGGAACCCGCCTGGGATCGCGGTAAGTTGATCGACGAGCTTTTCAGCGAAAAAGTTCAAAGTCATTTGATTCAACCGGTATTTATTACCGAACAGCCGATTGAAATTTCACCCTTGGCCAAAAAACACCGTTCAAAAAAAGGCGTCGTAGAGCGATTCGAACTTTTTATTCTCGGAAGCGAAGTAGCCAATGCATTCAGTGAACTCAACGATCCGGTCGATCAGCGGCAACGGTTTGAGGCACAAATGGGTTTACGTGCACGGGGCGATGAAGAGGCACAGATGCTGGATGAAGATTTTCTCCGCGCCATTGAATATGGTATGCCCCCGACAGCCGGCGAAGGTATAGGCATCGACCGTCTTGTCATGATCATGACCAACCAAGAATCCATTCGCGACGTATTATTTTTTCCGACGATGAGACCGGAGTAAACTAATTCATGGCTCTGTTTAAACAAATTGTTATTGCGCTTTCCGAGTTTCTGCTCCTTGATAAATTCGGCCGCAAGGTACTCCAATTTTTTGCCGGACTTGGTGAATCAACCATGCTGTTGTTTCATTCGGTAAAAAATCTTCGCTATGTCATGAGGGATCGTCATCTCATTATCGAACAGATGAGCATTGTCGGCGTGAATTCAATTCCGCTGGTGCTCGTAACGGCGTCGTTTGCAGGGATGGTAGCCGCCGTCCAGGCCGGTTATCAATTGGAAGATTTCGGATCGCCCAGTATGTTTTTGGGTTCATCCACCAGCCGGGCTATCGTAATCGAACTAGCCCCAGTGCTTACCGGGCTTGTACTAGCCGGTCGTTTCGGCGCTTCGATTGCCGCTGAAATTGGTACGATGAAGGTTACTGAACAAATTGACGCTCTCGAAACTATGGCCATTGATCCGATCCGTTATCTTGCCACGCCACGAATTATTGCCGGGATCGTTATGATGCCGATTCTGATTATTTTTGCCGATCTCATCGCCATGAGCGGTTCGTTGTTTATCGGCTACACGACGATGGATGTATCGCCTCAGGCTTTTTTCGCCAGTGTTGAGAAATTCATGGTGCTTCGGGATGTGATGTCCGGCCTGCTTAAAGCATTGATGTTCGGCGGTTCGACGGCTTTAATCGGATGTTATGTCGGCTTTGCGACGGAAGGCGGAGCAGAAGGCGTCGGTATGGCTACCATTCGGGCATTCGTTTTATCGTCAGCCGCCATTCTTGTTAATGATTACATTGTTGCATCGGTGATATTGTTATGATTCAGATTGTTAATTTATACAAATACTTTCAGGACAAGCGCATCCTCTCCGGCGTGAATCTTGAAATCGAGACCGGAAAAATCACAACCATCGTCGGTCGAAGCGGATGCGGTAAAAGTGTGCTGCTCAAACATATCGTCGGTTTGCTGCATCCTGATGAAGGGAAAGTCCTGATCGAAGGTGAGGCGTTGAGCGACATGACCACTCAGGAACTTTTTGATGTACGAAAAAAGATGGGATTGGTTTTCCAAAATGGCGCGCTCTTTGACTCGATGAGCGTGGAAGAAAATATCGGACTTGGCTTGCGCGAACATACCAAGCTGTCCGATGCAGAAATTTCCAATAAAGTTTCGAAATTATTAGAAATGGTTGGATTACCGGGTATCGAAAAATATCGCCCGTCTGAATTATCCGGCGGTATGAAAAAACGCGTCAGCCTTGCGCGTGCATTGGCGATGGATCCGCAATATGTTTTATATGACGAGCCCACTACGGGATTGGATCCAATCATGTCGGCCATTATTGACGACTTGATACAAAGGCTGAATAATGACTTGAACATTACTTCCATTGTCGTCACGCACGATATGAAAAGCGTTTACAAAATTTCCGACCGCGTTGCGATGCTACACTATGGCGTCGTTCGGTTCAACGGCACGCCCGATGAATTAAAAAACACTAACGATAATGTCGTGCGTCAATTTATCGAAGGCAATGTCGAAGGTCCGATACAGCCGGTTCTCAAAGACGGACGGTAAATCCTTCGCCATTTGAATAAATTGTCAGATAATTTTTTAATTCGTTGCCAACCCATTTAAAGCCTGATCGAAATCTTCTTTTATCGTTTCGCTGTCTTCAATCCCTGTGTTAACTCTCACCAGACCATCCGAAACATCAATAGCCTTTCGCTCGTCAGCCGTCATAAAAAAATGTGATGAGAACGCCGGCAATAAAATAGTCGTCTCGACTCCGCCTAATGAAGGAACCATTTTTACCATTTTTAAATTTTTTAAAAACCGGTTAAGCGTCGCCCGATCAGCATCAATTTCAAATGAGAGCATTCCGCCAAATCCGCTCATTTGTTTTTTAGCAACAGTATGAAACGGCGATGACTCCAATCCGGGATAAAAAACGCGTTTTACTTTCGGATGTTGTGACAAAAATTTAGCTAAAGATAACGCATTCTGATTGTGTCGTTGCATGCGGACGTCGAGAGTCTTGACTCCTCGCCCCAAAAGCCATGCCGTATTCGGATCCAATGTGGCGCCCATATACGTTCGATGCCTTTGGACGGTTTTCCAAAGGCGTGCAGGTACCATGGCCACGCCGGCAGTCACATCATCATGTCCGCCCAGGAATTTGGTTGCGCTGTGGTAAACTATATCAACTCCCATTTTCAATGGCTGCTGATTAACCGGCGACGCAAACGTATTATCCATCATCGTTTGTAGATTATGCTGTTGGGCAAATTTAACGACGGATTCAATATCAACAACTCTTAATGTTGGGTTCGTCGGCGTTTCAAAAAAAATTAAACGTGTATGAGGCTTTATTGATTGTTTAAGATTCAATTCCGGCGAGTCCATTAAATTTACAAATGTAATTTGAATTCCCATTTTCGAAACAAATTCTTTCAGCTGCGTCATGGTACCGCCGTACAAATCGCTGGATGCGATCATGTGATCGCCGGATTGAAGCATGGATGAAAATAGCGCAAACGATGCGGCCAATCCGCTCGAAAACAAGACAGCGTTGTCACTACCTTCCAGGGCAGCTAATTTTTTCTCAACGGCGGCGACAGTCGGATTGGCAATACGGGAATAAATATATTCATTCGTTTTTCCTTCAAACGCAGCAACCATCGCATCGACTGATTCGAAGCCAAATACCGACGTTTGATATATCGGCAATGTTAGCGAATGCGTAGCCGGATCCAGTTTTTCACCGGCATGCACAGCCTGATCGGAAATGTTTTTGCTTTTCATAACCTCTCATTTAAATATTTGAAATTTTTCGATTGTATGCCCGCGCAAAAAATCTGTGACGGTCATTCTCTTCTTCGACGGCGGCTGAATTTCTTTTAACCACAAAACTTTTTGGTCGCCACACATGACGGCAATACCTTTATTGGAATGAACTTCAGTAATCGTTCCGGGAGTACACTTCTCGGGAGTAACTTCCTGCAATTCAGTCTGAAAAATTTTGTACGACTCACCGTTAAAAACAGTGAAAGCGCATGGATAAGGCGATAAACCCCGTATAAAATTTTGAATAGTACGTGCCGGTTGGCTCCAGTCAATTCGGCAATCATCTTTGAATATTTTAGGAGCCGAAGTTGCCAGACTTTCGTCTTGAGTTATAAGTTCCACGCGGTCTTCCGCCACAAGACTCACCGTCTCCAATAAAGTTTCAGCGCCGAGTGCGGCAAGACGGTCATGCAACTCGCCCGCAGTTTCCAGTTCTCCGATTGCCAGCGAACGTTGCAGAATCAGGTTACCGGTATCAACTTTTTGCTGAATGAAAAAAGTTGTCACGCCGGTTTCTTTTTCGCCACGAATAATGGCCCAGTTGACTGGCGCCGCACCTCGAAATTTAGGTAACAGCGAGGCATGGAGATTAATGCTGCCGTGAGGAGGAAGTTGAAACACTTCAGGAGGTAAAATGCGAAACGCAACGACAACAAATAGATCGGAGTTATATTTTTTAAGTTCAGCGATAAATGCCGGATCGCGTAAAGCGCCTTTTTCTGCGCCAGGCTGAATGACCGGAAGATGATGGGCTACTGCAAATTCTTTAATCGGAGTAAACGATACCTTTTGTCCGCGTCCGCGCGGTAAATCCGGAGCTGTAACAACGGCCAGAACTTGATGATGACTTTCATACAATTTTTGCAAACATGGAACGGCAAAATCAGCCGTTCCCATGAAAATGATCTTCAATGATTTCATACTTTTTTGAATACATTTAGAGCAATAACCACGCGAATGTATTACAATTTCCATCGAGTTGCAAAGATGAAATAGGATTGATTTTATAGCTAAATATCAATATCATTTCGTCATTGTTGAATTAAAATTATGGAGAATTATGGCTCAGCAACCTTCCGGTACGGAATTGATGGATAAAATTGTTTCCTTGTGCAAACGGCGTGGATTTATTTTTCAGTCCAGTGAAATTTACGGCGGTCTCAACGGATGCTGGGACTATGGTCCGCTCGGCGTCGAATTGCTTAAAAATTTGAAAGAAGCCTGGTGGAAATCGATGACATACCGTGATGATGTTGAAGGACTGGATGCCGCAATTCTGATGCATCCGCGCGTATGGGAAGCCAGCGGGCATGTGGAAAATTTTACCGATCCGATGATTGACTGCAAAGAATGCAAAGCGCGATTCCGCGCCGATCAGATCGAAGAATCCATGTGTGGCAATAAAGCTTACCAGGGCCGCAAAGCCGGCAAATGTGCGGCAGAGGGAAAATTTACCGAGGCGCGCCAATTCAACTTAATGTTTAAAACCTACATCGGACCTCTGGAAGACTCCAGCGCTGTCGTCTATTTGCGTCCTGAAACGGCACAAGGTATTTACGTCAATTTCTACAATGTCAAAGATTCAACCCGCCAGAAAGTTCCGTTCGGGATCGCACAAATCGGCAAAGCATTTCGCAATGAAATCAATACGAAGAACTTCTTATTCCGCACACGGGAATTCGAACAAATGGAAATGCAGTTTTTTGTTAAACCCGGAACCGATATGGAATGGTTCAGTCATTGGAAAGAAACCAGAAAACAATGGTACATCGATCTGGGCATGTCGCCGGATAAACTGAATTTTCATGAACATGAAAAACTCGCTCATTATGCGTCGGCAGCGTTTGATATTGAATTTTTATTTCCTTTCGGTTGGGGGGAGATCGAAGGCATTCATAATCGTACGGATTACGATTTGCGCCGGCACCAGGAATTCAGCGGCAAAAATCTCGAATATTTTGACGATACCACTAAAGAAAAGTATATCCCATACGTAATAGAAACTTCGGCCGGTGCGTCACGTGGTCTAATGGCGTTTTTGTGTAATGCCTATGCCGAGGAAGAAGCTCCAACCGGCGAAGGAAAAACCGAAGTTCGTACGGTAATGAAATTTCATCCTCAGCTGGCGCCGGTCAAAGCTGCGGTTCTTCCACTCGTGCGTAAAGACGGCATGCCGGAGATTGCGACGAAATTACATGACGAACTTAAAAAACGATTCAGAGTTTTTTATGATGAAAGCGCAACGGTCGGTAAACGGTATCGCAGACAGGATGAGATTGGAACGCCCTATTGCATCACCATCGACAGTGAAACTTTACAGAATCAGACGGTCACAATCCGTCATCGAGATACAATGACTCAAGAACGTATCGCTCTCGATAAAACATTAGGCTTTCTGACCGAAAAATTGTTAGCTTGATTTGGATGAAATTTTTCTTGCTGTGAATGGCTGATTTACGTATAATTGCGGGAAAATAGCATTTTATTGTTAAGTTTGTGTTTTGAAAGGTTTCGATATGGCGAAAAAATTCGTTTCAAATAAAGATGAAACGATTCGTATGTTTGAGAGCGATTTTCTGGAATTCTTCTCCCGAGTTCATCCTGCAACTCCGTTGATTGTATTCGTTCCGGTAATTATTTATATGATATATCTCTCCGTTACGCTTCAATTTACGATTCTGCAAATCGCCGAATGGTTCGTTTTCGGCCTGGTGTTTTGGACGTTTGCGGAATACGCTCTCCATCGTTTTGTTTTTCATTTCACACCGCATGGTGCTTTTATGGAGCGTATGCATTTCATGTTTCATGGAGTACACCACGATTACCCGATGGATAGCCGTCGTCTGGTAATGCCTCCGGCTATAAGCATACCATTGTCGGCTTTGTTTTATTGGCTATTTGTTGCAGTAGTCGATAACCGCGCTGTTCCAATGTGGACAGGATTTATGACCGGATATTTATTTTACGACATGACACACTACGCGATTCATCATTTTCAGATGCGGTCACCATTTTGGTTGGCGATCAAAAATCATCATATCAAACATCACTTCCAAGACTCCACCAAAGGTTATGGCGTCAGTTCACCTATTTGGGATTATATCTGGAAAACGACTTTTCCGGAAAAAGAAGAACAAAAAACCGAAGTTCATTCATAGAGCGATTTTAATATTCCATGTTAAAAGCCATCTGTTTTTCAGATGGCTTTTTCTTTTTCCTTACGATTTAAGACTTTGTTTTTCAACGGTATTCAGGCATTTGCAGAATTAAAAAAAACAAAATTGCTTGACAGAATGAAACTTGTACGATATATTATCGTATATTTACGATAAACGATAAAGGAACCGTTTATGGCGATCAGTAAAGCCCATGAATTTGAAAAAGACGAAATTAAGTTAGCTGAATTAGCCAAAGCCTTGTCACATCCCGCACGAATTGCGATTCTGAAAAAATTGGCCGAAGACAATGTATGCATTTGCGGTGAATTGGTTTCCGATTTGCCATTAGCACAGTCAACTGTTTCGCAGCATTTAAAAGAACTCAAACGCGTCGGGCTTGTTCGGGGTGAGATCGAAGGGCCGAAATCAAGTTATTGCATCAACCCGGATACGATTGCTCAACTTTCGGGATTAATCGACAAATTATTTAAAGTTTTTGACAGCTGCTGTCCGCCAACTAAACTCATTACTATTAAAAAGGAAAAATAAAATGGAACCTTCTACTAAAAATAAAACTTCCGGATGCTGCGACTCCGATTGCTGCTCGGATGAAAAAACAGCAACAGTTTCTGATTCATCGTCGGAATCGATCAAAAAAATGGTCAAGGAAAAATACGGACAAATTGCTCTCCAATCCAAAACATATAATCAATCCTCTTGTTGCGGCGGTACCGGTAGCTGTGGAACCGATTTCACGATCATGAGCGATGAATATGCCGCCGTTGAAGGATATAATCCGGATGCTGACCTGGGTTTGGGCTGCGGTATTCCGACGCAATTTGCAAAAATCAGCAAAAATAATACGGTGTTGGATCTGGGATCCGGAGCAGGTAATGACGCTTTCGTTGCGCGATCATTGGTTGGCGAAAACGGACGCGTTATCGGTGTGGATATGACGGACGCGATGATCGATCGCGCAAATATCAACGTCAAAAAATTAGGCTATTCCAACGTTGAATTCCGCCATGGCGACATTGAAAAATTACCGGTCGAATCAGGAACCATCGACGTTGTCATCAGTAACTGTGTACTCAATCTTGTTCCTGACAAACGCAAAGCTTTCTCTGAAATTCACCGCGTTCTAAAACCCGGCGCGCATTTCACGGTTTCCGATATCGTATTGAAAGGCCAATTACCCAAACGTCTTCAAAACGCGGCAGAAATGTATGCCGGTTGCGTCGCAGGAGCTTTACAAATGGGTGAATATCTTGGAATCGTTCACGAGCAGGGATTCAAAAATGTCAGCGTGGTCAAAGAGAAGAAAATCATCATTCCGGATGAAATTTTATCGCAATTTCTTTCCGACAAGGAATTAATCGACTACAAAAACTCCGAGTCGTCTATTTTGAGTATTACGGTTTACGCCGACAAATAGCGCCTTGAGAAACGCACCGCTTTCATTGATGTGAAAGCGGTGCGCTATTTTACAGATATTCCCGCAGGTTTTCGGGTAAAGTATCTTTATACGTCTTGCTGAGCGTCAGCCGGGTTCCGCTTTTTAAAATTACGGTGTACTCCCCGTTAAACATACTGTTCAATTCTTTGATCTTTTCAAGATTGACCATGTGCGACCGGTGAATACGTATGATCTTCTCGGGATTCAATTTTTTTTCCATCGCATTCATTGTTTCCCGCACCAGATGCTGTTCTCCCCCGGAATGCACGATCACGTAATTACCTGAGGCTTCGATCCATTCGATGTCGCCCGTCTTTAAGAAATAAATTTTTCCTGACGCTTTTATGACTATTCTATCAGAAAATTCTTTATCCCGCTGTTGAAGCATTTGTAGTAATTGCCGGCGAAGGGTTTCAGGTTGTTTAAGCATTGGCCTGACATGGTCGAGCGTTTTTAAAAATCGTTTCCTGTCAAATGGTTTGAGTAAATAATCAAGCGCGTGGAATTCAAATGCTTTCAACGCGTGATGATCGTAAGCCGTAACAAAAACCACCGCAGGCAATTTGTCCAATGCTTCCAAAACTGCAAAACCATCGCGCCCCGGCATTTGGACGTCCAGAAAAACCAGATCAGGTGTCATCTTCCGGATCGCACGTATGGCACTGTCGCCATCGGCACACTCGCCGATTATTTCCATATCCACTTCCTTGGACAGCAATTGCCGCAATCGCTCGCGCGCAAGCGGTTCGTCGTCGACAATGAGAGTTCGGATTTTCATAATTTTAGATAGAATTAAATGGAATTGTAATAGTCACCGTAACCCCGCCCGATTCATTAGACTTTAACTCAAAAGTTTGCTGAGTACCGTATAATTGCTTCAATCTTGACCGTGTATTCGAAAGACCAATGCCCTCCGTCGGTTTTTTCCCGTTGAGGCCGCCACCGTTGTCCCTGATGACGAGATTCAACCGATCATTTTCCAGGAACGAACTAATTTCCAATATGCCTGCTCTCGTAAATGGCGCAATACCGTGGCGGATCGCATTTTCCACAATGGGCTGAAGCAGCAGATTGGGCACACGCGCTTGCAACGTATCCGTTTGAATAGCCGTAACAATTTGCAGCCGATCACCGAGCCTCGTTTTTTCGATTTCAAGATACTTGTTCAAAAATTCCATTTCCTGAAATAACGCCACTTCCTGTACACCCACATAATCCAACGACAGCCGCAACAGATCGCTTAATTGTGCAATCATTCTTTCCGCTTCATCGGGTTTCGTATGAATCAGCGCTGTGATCGCATGCAAAGTATTGAATAGAAAATGAGGGTTGAGTTGCGTTTTCAAGGCTTGCAACTGTGCCTGCACCAACTGCGATTGCAATTGCGCCGAGCGAAGTTCGCTTTCACGGTAACTTTTGTAAAAATTCACGCCTTGTTGAACGCCGAGTATTACCCAATAGGCAAGAACATTCCAATGAAATTTAAAAATCAACGTCGATTGAATGGCCTTGATATAAGCGGCCGTCGAATATTCGGAACGTAACAGGATATTAACTAATGAATACACTGTCAGGTGTAATACGGCCAAACCAGCACAAGCAAGTAGATGGATAGGAAGCCGGCGAAGCAGACCGGATTGAATTGGAAAGCGACGGCCAAGCGCCAGAATTACCGGTGACAGCAATCCCCAGGTATACCATTCCGGCAATGCGTACATCAGCGAATCGCTCCAATGAATCGGTTGCCGGTATGAATACATCAAATAATTCTGACTGGCAAAAAACAATCCGACAAACGTCCACACACCGAATAAAACCGCCATTCTCTTGGCGATATTTTCTAACCGCAAAATCATAGATGAGAATTGAATAAAGTCATAACTCAACAACGCTCAAACAATTTAATTGTTCCAAAAGTCTTTTGCGAAATATCTTTTCGTCTATTATATTGGGCTCACCCTTTCTCGTTTTCTCCTTATAATTCCATATCAATTTTAGGAGAAGATATCATGGTTATCGCAAGCACTGCCTTTTCGGAAGGTGATTTGATTCCGCCAAAATATACCTGTGATGGATCCAATTTTTCACCGCCATTAATCTGGGAAGGTGCTCCGCCTACAACCGAAAGTTTTGCTCTTATTTGCGATGATCCCGATGCGCCCCGAGGAACGTGGGTTCATTGGGTACTGTTCAATCTCCCGGCAAATATTCATGCTTTGCCCGAGCATATTCCAACGCAGGAAATTATCGCCGGCGGCGCGAGACAAGGCATCAACGATTCCCATACTGTAGGCTATGACGGTCCGTGTCCACCGGGAGGTACGCATCGTTATTATTTCAAACTTTACGCTCTGGATAGGATGCTGGATCACGAACCCGGCATGACCAAAGCCGATTTACTCAATGCGATGCAAAGTCATATCCTCGCGGAAGCTCAAGTGATGGGTCGGTATAAACGCACTTAAAAAGTATAAATTTAATTCGAAACTGAAGCAAATTAAATCATTTTATGAGGAGGATTTTTTTATGACTGAAATACACATTAATCACGTTACAGCCGTTGTTGCGGCCGTTATTAATTTTCTGATCGGTGGATTATGGTATTCGCCGTTGCTTTTCGCCAAACCGTGGATGGCCGCCACCGGTTTCACGGAAGATGACGTCAAAAAAGGCGCCGGAGCCGGTCCTTACGTTATCGCGCTGGCTACGTCTTTAGTTGTGTCGTACGGAATGGCATGTATTCTTTCTGCAGTGCAAGCAACGTCAATTATGGATGCATTGTCGATCGGATTTTTTACCGGTATTGCCTTTGTCGTTTCCACGATTGCGATGCACGATGCTTTTGAGAGCCGTCCGCTTAAATTGACACTGATCAATGCGGGGCATTCGCTCGTTGGAATTTTAGTTGTTAGCGTTATTCTTACTATTTGGAAATAAGGAGGCTTGATGAAACGGGAAAATTTCTCTAGCGGGACGCCTTGGGAACCTGTCGTCGGCTATTCACGTGCAGTCAAAGTTGGTAATATCATTCATGTTTCCGGCACCACGGCTACGGCAGCTGACGGCAGTATTGTCGGCAAAGGCGATCCCTACGCACAAACGGTACAGACGATCAAAAACATCGAAGCCGCCTTGAAAAAAGCCGGTGCATCTTTAAAAGACGTCGTTCGTACCCGTATGTACGTTACGAATATCGCCGACTGGGAAAAAATAGGAAAAGCACACGGAGAATTTTTTAAAGACATCCGTCCAGCAACCAGCATGGTCGAAATTAGTAAACTGATTAATCCCGACATGGTCGTGGAAATTGAGGCTGAGGCTTTAGTAGTTTGAACGCACTCCCAATCAATAGCGCTTATAAAAAATAGACTATAATTTCAGAAATAATCTTCCAATGCCATCAGCCTTGTCTATACTAAATTTTATTTAGATAAATACTCTACCCGTAGCCCTGACTTTTCCTATCAACAAAGAACCCACACTTTCATGTAGATGAAAACAACGGCTGATTTAATTAAGATTTAATTAAATCTTTCAAGTTGTTTGGACAAAAATTCTAAAAGGATCATTTCAATGGATACTAACAAACTTTACGTATTGAATTTTGTTGATGAAGGAAGTCCGCGCAAAGGAGCAGTCAATTCTCTCGGAGAAATTGTTATTCAGCCTGAATTCGAATCTATTTTTGGCACTGATACTGAATTAATTCCAGCGGGAATATTAAAACCTGAATTTGAAGACGCTAGTGACCTGCTGTGGGGATATATCGATTGTAGTGGCAATTGGAAAATTAAAGCCCAATTCGATGATGTTCGGCAATTCACCAAGAACTGGGCTTTTGCAAAAAACAAAAAGCTATGGGGACGAATTGGCGAAAATGGCCAATGGATACAACAACCTATTTACAAGGAAATTGGAATTTTATCAGAAGGATTAGTCTGGGCACAAGATAAATCGGGCCAATACGTTTTTCTGGACGACGACGCCAAGGTTCGATTTACACTTGCCGGTATAGAACAATTGGCCCTAGCATTTAGTGAAGGCTTTTTGGCTTTCAAAAAAAACAAAAAATGGGGTTTTTTAAAAACCGATGGATCTACAGCCCTTGAAGCTAAATGGGATTTTGTATGGGGCTTTGGTAATGGCTTGGCACCGGCCTCTGAAGGTTCTTCCTGGAAATATATTGATCAGCACGGAAATACAGTAATTGATGGCTCGTTCGATGAAGCTGAGCAATTTAACGGAAATTATGCCCCAGCCAAAAAAGGAAAATGGGGAATCATTAATAAGAAAGGGGATTGGGTAATCAAACCCAGCAGTCAGATAATGCTGGTGCCGAATAACAATGAAATAATAACCAAAATAAAAGGCGAATGGTGCATGATGAATATGAAAGGAGAAATCACTCAAAAAACTCCTTTGTCTAAAAAAATTGAACGCATGTTGCCGTTTGATGATCAAGGGTTTGCCATAGCTCACATTGGAGATTATAGCCTTTTAATAAACAGAAATTTTGAAATTATTTTTGATAGTAAAAAGTATAAGAAAAAGTAGAAATAATCATAAAATGATTTATTTGAAAATGGCTTTCTTATTCTTATACTCATTGTATGAAGAATTTAAAATCGGCAGGTTATTCCGGAACCCCTTTGATCAAAAAACTCGGCATTAAAGAAGGTTCTATGATTGCTTTGATCAATCCTCCGAAAAACTATACAAGCACTTTAGGCGATTTGCCGGCGAACGTCCGGATCTTTAAAAAAATAAAATCCGGTCTGGATTTCATTCAATTTTTTACACAATCGCAAGACGAGCTCGAAATCGAAATGCCTGACCTCAAAAATGCCATCGCTCAAAACGGCATGATATGGATTTCCTGGCCGAAAGGCAGTTCCAAAATTCCTACGGACGTCAATGAAAATACCGTCCGTGATATTGCGTTGCGTAATGGTTTGGTCGATGTCAAGGTTTGTGCGGTTGACGAAATATGGTCAGGACTCAAGCTCGTCATTCCTGTAAAAGACCGCCGATAAAGATTGGATAGCGAATATTGAACTACGATTTTAGAATTTCTTTTGACAATATCTCAATACAAACGTAGCAATTCTCAAAAAAGTCGTACAACTATACCGGCAGTTCTACCGTTACGAAGCACGAACGTACGGACTGGCACATTTCCGGCGCGACAAGTTGACCGTCGGGTCCTGCAACTCCCATCGTACACAAACACCAATATTGTGCCGTGGTTGAATCGTCGTTGCGCCAGGATTCCGCCTGATCAGGATCGGGAATATAACTCATCTTCGTACGAAGATGGCGGCATTGCGATTTATAGGCCATAAGTCACCCCTCATTCAAACGGATTGATGCCCGCAGCAAGGCAGATTGTTCTCGTAATGACTGCTTTAAAAATCGGAATTTTGTAAGCATTATCAGACAAAGGTGCGGCGCCGATCATTGCCGCTTCAGCCGCTTTACGTGCAAGCTCGCGGGTAACGGTTTGGTTTTTTAAAACATCCTCCGCTTTCGGTGCACGCCACGGTATCGGTGCGGCGGCGCCGAGAACAATCCGTGAATCAACGCAGGTTTTACCATTCATCTGCATACCCACAGCCACTTCGGCGACAGGCCAATCGAATGCCTGTTTTTCTTTTTGTTTATAATAATAACTGGCATAACCTCCGGGTGTCGGCGGAATAACGACGGCGGTGATAATTTCATTCGCTTCAAGAACGTTTTCATGAAAAATATCTTTGACCGGCATAATAAAAAAATCGTCGATGAAAATTTCTTTTTCACCTTTGGGCGATGTGATTTTTAATTTAGCTCCCAGCGCCATCAATGCGGTCGCCGTAGCGGAGGGATGAACAATGACGCAGCCGCCATTGTTACCGAAAATGGCGTGATATTGATTTTCACCATCGAGCGCAAAACAAGCTTTGCCGCCTTTACGTTTGCAATCAAAGTCGTGGCTTCGAAAATACCAGCAGCGGGGACGTTGACATAAATTGCCTCCAAGCGTAGCCGCATTACGGATCTGCGGTGTTGCAGCACTTTCCGCCGCTTGCGCCAGAGCTTGATACTTGCCCTTCAGTTTCTCATGCGACGATAACTCATCCAACGTTACATTAGGGCCGATGGAAATACTACCCGAATTTTCATTTACAAAATGCAAATCTTTCAACGAACGAAGATGAACAAGCCTTTTGGGTTCAATCAAACCTTCCTTCATCATATCCAGAAGGTCGATGCCGCTTCCTTTGACCATTGTTCCGGGATCGTTTAAAAAATTAAAAACATCTTTTAATGTTTCCGGCTTGGCGTATTCAAATGTATTCATAGTTCACCTTTTCGTGACAAAAATTATTATCCTTGTAAAGCTTTAAGAACGGCCGCAGGCGTCATCGGCAATTCCCGGACGCGCACGCCGGTTGCGTGATAAAACGCATTGGCAATCGCCGCAGCAGTCGGTACCGTGGCCGGCTCTCCAATGCCCATCGCGCCGGTACTGCTTTGTCCATTGTTCACGTCGATAATAACCGATTCGATTTCCGGCATATCGAGCGATCCGGCAATTTTGTATTGATCAAAATTCGCATTCACCATCAATCCTGTGTTTCGGTCGAGAAGCCTGTTTTCAAACAGCGCATAACTGATGCCCTGAATGACGCCGCCATTAATCTGACTTTCCAATGTCAGCCGGTTCATCGGCCGTCCGCAGTCATGCACGGCAACAACCCTTTTGACTTTAATAACTCCGGTTTCCGTGTCCACTTCTACTTCAGCAAATTGCACGCCTGCAAGCAATCGCGGTCTTACTTCCAAATGATCTTTAAGCCGCTCACCGATGACGGTAAATTTATCGCCAGGAATTTTTGACGCAACTTGTTTCCAAGTCAGGCTTTTTGAGGGATTGGCTGTTACGATAATCTTTCCGTCGGCCAATCCGAGCTCTTCTGCTTTCACACCAAGCAGCGGTGCGGCAATATCCAACATTTTCATCTTCGCAAGATACGCGGCATTGCGTACGGCTGGAGTAATGCCGGCCGTTGTTTGGCTGCCACCGCTCGCCGGACCCAAACCATATTGTGTATCGCCGATTTTGACAACAATATCTTTTGGCTGCAATCCGAGTTCCTCCGCAGTTACCATCGCCATGACGGTCCTGATTCCGCCTCCAATATCCTGCACGCCGTTGGTCAACTCAACGGAACCGTCGCTATTGACCTGAATGGCCGCTTGAAAACCTGCGCCGGTAATATAGTACCAAACTGAATTGGCCATGCCGTAGCCTTTTTTTATAGGCCCTTTATCGGCTGCAGCTTTAGGATTACGTTTTTCCCAGCCGAATTTTTTGGCGCCAATCTCATATTCAGCCATGCGAACAAGATCGGCCGTAGAATTCATTTTTCTGAATTCCAGCGGATCCATATTCAGTTTATAAGCCAGTTCATCGATCGTTTGTTCAAGCGCAAAAGTGCCTTGTGGAAATCCCGGCGCCCGAAACGCCGCTCCGGGGCCGGCATTGGTAAACACGTCGGATTCTTCCGTGTAAACATTATCGATCGTAAAATACATCACGCGTGCCGGTCCAGCCGAACCAGCACCGGTTCCTATTCCGGCAGTTCCATATGACAATAATTTAATCGCTTTCAATTTTCCGTCTTTTCCGGCACCGATTTTGAATGTCTGAACCGAGCTCGGTCGGTTACCGACGGCCAAGTGTTCTTCTTTGCGATTGAGCATCAGTCGTACGGGCGCTTTGGCTTTTTTGGCTAACTTGGCCGCCATCACGCCGTAGACACCGGCTCCAAACTTAGCACCGAAACCACCACCCATATATTCAGTGTACACGCGTACATTAGTTTTTGGAAGCTGAAACACATCGGCTAATTCATCACGTACGCTGAACGTACCTTGCGTCGAAGCCCAAACCGTCAGTTGATCTTCGGCATCCCAGCGGACTACAACACCATGCGTTTCCATGGCCGAATGTGTCTGGACTTGCGTCGTGTATGTCGCTTCGACGATGACGTCGGATCCGGCCAACGCCGCGTCGACCTGAGCCAAATTACCATTCGCTCTCGGACCGCGGACATTGCCTTTCTGTGACACTTTTGCTGCACCGCCGGGCGCGTCGCCTTCCGTTGTTTTCTCTTCGACAGTTTCGTCGAATACTAAAACTTTTCCGTTTTTAGCTTTTTCAATATCGACAACAAACGGCTTGCGTTCGTATTCGACACTAACCAATTTCAGAGCTTCTTCAGCTTGATGTTGCGTTTCAGCGGCAATCGCCAGAATTTCCTGGCCCGCAAAACGTACGGCCATCGGCCATTGTTCAGTAACCGACATAACAGCTTTGACGCCGGGATACTTTTCCGCTTTGGAAATATCGATGCTTTTAACAACCGCTGCCGAATGAGAAGATCGCAAAAAGGCTGCATACAGCATGCCCGGCAATTGAATGTCAAACGTATATTTTGCCTTGCCAGTAACTTTATCAATGCCGTCATTGCGGGTCGTTTTACCGCCGATGAACTTAAGTTGATCAGCGCCATCCCACGGTTTAGGCGTATTATCGGCAATATCAACCGTAACGTCTTTTAAATTCTTTTCAACGCCAAGTTTGAGCGTGACTTGTTTGGACATAATCCGACTCCTTTGCGGATGAACTGTTTACTGCGCCCAGATACCTATTGATAGAAGAACAGCAATACTCAGCAACGCCATTGCGCTGAACATTTGTTCTTTCTTGTATGTGTTCTTTTTTAATCTGATTTCCTGGATATTTTGCAACGGAATAATGGCTTTGACATATTGGCGGTACTCCATACTGAAAAACTCGAATTCCACGCGCGTGCTATCGGTAAAACCTTTGAAATAACCGTCTTCTTCAAATATACCACCGGCTCCGCTACTATAGCGGACATGAACAACTTCATTAGGTTTGATCATTTCTTTTTCAATGACAACGGCATTAATGCTCTGCGATTTATAAACTTTCTGTCCGCCGGCGCATCCGACAACAATCCCACTCCAAATAAAACACATCAATATCCTGGCCATAATGATCATGCCTTTTTAGACTTAAGAACCGCTTCGAAAACTTTGGGATAAGTGCCACAACGGCATAAATTGCCACTCGTTGCCGTTTTGATATCGTCCAGCGTCGGATTAGCTTTATGATCCAGTAAATTTTTGCAACTCATGATCATTCCCGGTGTACAAAACCCGCATTGCAATGCATCGGCATTGATAAACGCTTGCTGAACGGGATGCATTTGTCCGTTAGTTTCCAGACCTTCGATGGTCTGGATTGGCAAACCGACAACGTCAATGGCCAATGTCAGGCACGAGGCCAATGTTTTACCGTCAACAATTACTGTGCACGCACCACATGCACCTCGATCGCATCCGATTTTCGTGCCGGTGAGATGCAATTGTTCTCGTAACGCTTCAACCAATGTGGTACGTGGTTCGACTTTAACGGTGTAATTTTTTCCATTCACATTGAGCGTGATCGGCACGGCTTCCGGACCCATGATGGATCCATTGGCGTGGTCATCAGGAATAACGTTGCCTAGAATTCCTCCACCAGCCGCCGCTACTCCAATAGACGTCAGACCAAAACCCTTAAGAAATTTGCGACGCGACAATCTTTTGGATACATTTTTTTCATCGTGAGATTGGCTCATGACAAAACTCCAAGGAAAGTTTAGAACGATAAGAATTGAATCGACAGTCAGTTTATAATTTTTAAAGTCGGCTTGAAAAGAAGGGTTAATTTTTTACGCAATAAAAGGTGAATGAGTTTCCTAAAAAAAGTATAAAAAGTCAAGTGACCGATTTGGGTTATTCAAAAAAAAACCCGGAATTCATCAAATTCCGGGTTTTCTAATAAGAACAAGTTATAACTATTCTTTAACACTCCACGGTGGCGCAATGCCATTCATACGGGCATAAGCAATAAGCTGCCCAAGATGTTCATGATGATGTCCGATCAGGATCATAAGGACGTTGCGCTTCGTCGATTCCTGCCCTCCAAAAATCTTGACTTTTGTTTCAAGATCGCTGTCGGCCATCTTGGCTACACTTTCCTTTGTCCATTCCATCGATTCTTTTAAAGCGGCTAAGACTTTTTCTTTATCGCTTTCTTTTTCGTAATCTTTGGTAAGTTCTTTACCTTTTATTCCGGCCATCCCGAGTAAAAAATAATTACCGCCGGCAACATGCATGACGACTTCGCCAACGGAACGAACTCCTTCCGCCGGTCGCCAGGAATATTTCTCTGCCGGAATCGCTTTGGCAAGTTCCATAACTCGTCCGCCTGCGAACTGGATCTGTCCAATTACATCGCCACGAATACCAGTTACTTCCATTTTCTTGTCCTGTGCAACCATGACATTGACCATGGCAACAAGCATCAGAAAATACATCCAGACGTTTTTCATACTTTCTCCTTCATTTTTTGGGCATTTTTTTTGGGAAAATTCTGTAAAAAAACTAAAAATCGAATGATTGGGATTTTGAAGTGCTTAAAACTAACGGAATCCATTTTGAAAAGCAAATATAAAATCAGCAATTTTCGGGTGGTCTTTGTAAATAAATTTTACGATTCTGACCGAGTTGTTTCAGCAGGCATGTTAAAATTCTCACATACGGTGGACTCTTAAAATTCACCGAAATTGGCTCTTGACGAAGTTGTTTTTTTGATGTATATATCAACATCCGTGTTGATTACTGAATTTTATTCAATAATTTTAATATTTTTTAGAATAATATTCATAAAATACAATATTTATCGAATCCGTTAAAACAAGGATATAAGCATGATAGCCCGAGCATGGCACGGGCGTGTGCCACTGTCAAAATCCGATGCATACGCTGAATTTCTCGATAAAAAAGGTATTCGGGATTATCTGGCGACGCATGGCAATGCAGGTGTGTACGTCATGCGCCGAATAGAAAACGATGTCGCACATTTTCTTTTGATTTCTTTATGGGATTCGATGGAATCAATCCGTCAATTCGCCGGGCAAGACGTCGACAAAGCTTATTATTATCCTGAAGATGAAAATTTTTTATTGGAATTCGAGTCGAACGTTCAGCATTACCACGTTTTGAATTTCGAAAGACCGGTAGAAATACATGGATGAAATTGATCAGAAAATCCTGACGTTACTGCAAAAAAATGCTCGTGCGACCAACGCCGATATTGCTAAGGAAGTCGGCATGGCGCCATCGGGTGTTTTTGAGCGAATCCGTAAATTGGAGGAACGCGGGATTATACTTAGTTATGAAGCACGTTTACACTCTAAATCTATTGGACTCGGCTTACTGGCTTATATCTTTGTTCGATCGGCTGATAAAGCGGGTGAATTAAAAAATGCACGCAGTTTATCAAAAATTCCGGAAGTTCTGGAAGTGCATCACATAGCGGGCGAGGATTGTTATCTCCTGAAGGTTCGTACGACTGATACAGAAGCGCTGGGAAAACTTCTGCGCGAAAAAATCGGCGCCCTTCCGTCGATTCAATCGACCCGAACGACTATTGTGATGGATACGGTTAAAGAAACAATGTGTTTACCTGTTACCGAAACAAAATAAATTTTTATGATTAATTACGATTTATTCACGTGGTTTTTTATTACAAGTTTTCTGATGGCGTTGTCTCCCGGACCGGCTGTATTTCTGATCTTAGGCCAGGGAATGAAATACGGCGTTCGAGCAAGTATGCTCGGTGCAATAGGGATCGAAGTAGTTAATACGAGTTATTTTATTTTATCCGCTTTGGGTATGTCGGCCGTCTTGGCGGCGAATCCCCTGGTGTTCACTATTTTAAAATGGGCTGGCATTGCATATCTTTTTTATACAGGGATTCGTACGTTGGCGTCGGCAAAAGCCGGCAACATTATCCCTAAAGCCAGCCCGACTGGTAGTCGTTTTTTAGTCGACGGTATCGTTACCCAAGCGGCTAATCCGAAAGCCATTATTTATTTTAGCGCCATGCTGCCGCAATTTGTCGACCTCCAAAAACCGGTGACCGTTCAGATTACGATTCTTGGCGCTACAGCGATGGCAACTGAATATATTATTCTCACAGCATACGGTTGGTTCGCTCAAAAAGGCGCGACGTTTTTACCGGGCCCAAAAGCAGTGTTGTGGCAGGAAAGAATTGCCGGTATAAGCCTGATTGCGGTAGCACTGATATTGACAAAAAATTAAAATTTTAAAAAACCGGAAAGTCATATGTCACGTTCACTAAAAATTGTTCTTGCCTTTGCGGCTATTTATCTCATCTGGGGTTCCACGTATCTGGCGATCAAATTCGCCATCGCAACGGTGCCGCCTTTTCTGATGGCCGGGATACGATTTCTGATTGCCGGAGCGATAATGTATGCGTTTGCACGTTTTCGCACCCCCGAACGGCCAACATTGATTCATTGGCGTTCCGCCACCGTGATCGGGGGATTACTGCTCATGGGCGGGAATGGAGGAGTGACGTGGGCTGAGCAATTCGTACCGTCGGGACTGACAGCTTTGCTGATCGCCACGGTTCCATTGTGGATCACTGTTCTTAATTGGCTTCACCACGATCGTATCCGCCCGGGAGTGCGTGAAATCGGCAGCGTTTTACTCGGACTTATCGGACTGGCCATTCTCGTGGGCCCGGAAGAATTGATCGGTAAAGGCCGCATCGATTTACTTGGCGCCGGTGTTTTGGTGACAGCATCTATTCTATGGTCATTCGGTTCGTTGTATTCGCGCCAGGCGCCGTTACCTTCCAACCCGTTATTATCAATCGGAATGGAAATGCTCGCCGGCGGCGCGATATTAAGTGTGGTCGGCCTGGCATCAGGTGAACTGGCACGAGTAGACCTGTCCGCCGTTTCTTCACAATCAATTTGGTCGCTTGTTTATTTGATTTTAGTCGGCGCTTTGATTGGTTTCACCGCGTACGTGTGGTTGTTGAAACAAACGTCGCCGAATCTTGTTGCCACGTATGCCTATGTCAATCCCGTCGTAGCCGTATTTCTGGGTTGGCTTCTTGCAGGTGAGGAATTGACATTCCGAACGATACTGGCTGCCGTGGTCATCGTTGCGGCGGTTATCATTGTCACACTCAAACCTAAAGAAAAAACTGTTGCCGTTCCGATCGAATCTAAAATTTCAGATTAAAAAGCAATTACGACATTCATTTTCATAAAGCCCAAGGAGATTGATGTAATGAAACTAACGCACTGGCTTTTTTTCGGATTCATACTGGTAATTATATTTATTTTTTCATGTTCGCCAAAACAGGAATCCTTTCGTGGTAATCCGGCTTACGATTCACTGGCCACTAAAATGTATGCCACAGCGCTTGGTTCCGGACAAGCATATTCCATGTTGACCGATCTTACAACGAATATCGGATCGCGTCTTAGCGGTTCGCCCGGCATGGAAAAAGCCGTCGTTTGGGCCAAGTCGCAAATGGAATCGTTAGGGTTTGATAAAGTTTGGTTAGAGCCGGTGATGGTTCCTCATTGGGTACGAGGCGATGTGGAAGAATTAACCGTTATCGGTCCGGAAAAAAAACGGCTGACCATTACGGCGCTGGGCGGCAGCAGACCAACTCCCAAAGAAGGCATTACGGCGGACGTAATCGAAGTCCATTCTTTTGACGAATTAAAAGCTCTTGGCGAAACCGCACGCGGTAAAATCATTTTCTTCAACCGCCCGATGGATAAAAGCCTGATTACACCCTTTGAAGCGTACGGAGGCGCCGTCGACCAGCGTTCCAAAGGTGCGTCCGAAGCCGCACGCGCCGGAGGCGTAGCCGCCATCGTCCGTTCGATGACCATGCTTCATGATGACGTGCCGCACACCGGCGCCATGCGTTACAACGACAGTGTTCCGCGCGTACCGGCGGCGGCGATCAGTCTTGTCGGCGCCGATTTCTTAAGCCAATTGCTTGCCCAAAATAAAAAAGTAACGGTTAATCTCAAACTGAGCTGCGACACTCTTCAGGATGCCGAGTCATTCAATGTCATCGGGGAAATTACCGGAACTGAGAAACCGAATGAGGTCGTCGTAATTGGAGGGCATCTTGACAGTTGGGATAAAGGTCAAGGCGCACACGATGATGGCGCAGGTTGCGTTCAATCGATTGAAGCTATCCGGCTGCTCAAATCATTGGGTATCAAACCCAAGCGAACCATTCGTGCCGTTCTGTTTGCTAACGAAGAAAACGGCGCCCGCGGAGCGAAAGATTACGCCGCCAAAGACCGGCCAGGTGAAAAACATATTGCGGCAATGGAATCGGACGGCGGCGGATCCATGCCGAGAGGTTTCGAAGTAGAATCCGATTCTCTGGCTCTTCCGAAAATTGCGCGCTGGTCGTATCTGTTTATTCCCATCGACGCGGGTAATGTCAAAAAAGGCGGAAGCGGTACGGATGTGGAGCCGCTCTATAAACTCGGCATTCCGGCCATTGGATTGCGCGTAGTCCCGCACCGCTATTTCGATTATCATCACTCCGATCACGATACTATCGATAAAGTTAATGATCGCGAACTTGAGCTTGGAGCGGCGGCAATGGCTCTTCTCGCATATGTTTTAGCACAGGAAGGGATTTAAAACGAACTTTTGGAAAATAAAAAACGCGGGATTTATTCATTCCGCGTTTTGCTTGTTTCGAAGTAGTTTCGTAGATGAACTAAATCCACTGAATTTTAATGTCTTTTTCCAAGCTCTTGAATTCCTTATCACCAGTTACTAATTCAGCTTTTTTTAATTTAGTTAATGCCGCCGCAAAAGCATCGGCATATGATATTTTGTTGTGTGCTTTGAAAACGGCTGCCTGTAATGTTAAATCTTGATCGACGTTGAAGATTACGACTGGGTATTGCAGAAATGTTAAACGAAAAAGTTCAGCTTTATCTTTTCCACCGTCCCGAAGCGCTGTATAATATACTTCTCCCCAATTAACTACACACATGAAGAGTTGGGCATGATTCTCCATCGCCTTTTCAAACAACTGCGCCACGGATTGAGCGGGAGCCTCGCCGTCGAAATAGGCCAACACAGCGTAACTATCAAGCACATATCGCTTCATAATTCACGCTCCCGCTTTTTGTCTTCCATAAGCGCTTTTAATAGGCGCCCTTTCGTTCCTAACATTCCGATGTTTTTATGGATCAATTCCTTGGTAATTGGAACTAAACGTATCTCCCCTTCGGATTCAATAAAGTGAATCATTGTACCGTTTTTGATTCCATATTTTTTTCTAAGTTTTGAAGGAATAACAACTTGCCCTTTTGTTGTCACAATAGACTTTTCCACACACAACTCCTTTTCGTATAACATACTTTAATAGTATAACAAAATAATTAATGTATGTCAATATTAAAAAGTAATACTTTTATAAAAGTATTACTTTTTAATGAAAACAAATAGATAAAGAGCCCGGGAATCTTTTGGGAACTATATCGTTACACCTACATTCATTGATAACAAAACATGAGTGACCTATGCGTTTACTAATTATCGGAGTGATGGCATTGCTTCTGAATAGCTATGGCGAACCATCTGTACCATTCCACAAACTTAATGAGGACGTCAATATGAGCAATCCTTTGGATACCGCGACGTTTGGCGCGGGTTGTTTCTGGTGTGTTGAAGCCGTTTTCCAGCGATTAAAAGGTGTACAATCTGTAACTTCCGGCTATTCCGGCGGGAACGTCGATAACCCTACGTATCAACAAGTCTGCACGGGACAAACCGGCCACGCTGAAGTTTGCCAGATCACATACGATCCGAAACAGATCGGCTTTCTCGATTTGCTCGAAGTGTTTTTTCAAACCCATGATCCTACAACTCTGAATCAACAAGGCGGCGATCATGGTACGCAATACCGATCAGCCATTTTTTATCACAACGACGAGCAAAGGCAACTGGCCGAAAAAGTAAAAACCGAACTCAATGCCGCCGGCGCTTATCCGAATCCGATCGTCACTGAAATCGCCGCTTTCAAAAAATTTTATAAAGCCGAAGATTATCATCAAAACTATTTCAATGCCAACGGTAATCAACCGTATTGCTCTTATGTTATCAAACCGAAATTGGAAAAATTTAAAAAAGTATTTAAAGAGAAATTGAAAAAAGAAAATTAGGAACCGAAGGCGGGAATTTTTCCCGCCTTTTTTATTTTCCGTAGTTTACAACAATCATTGTTTTTAACAAAAGTTTTCAACATATTCCGGCGGTTTTTGAGTGAGGGAAAGAAAGTCGATATTTCACTATAAGGAGTTTCAGGGATATGCAGCTTGAGATCATCAAAATCAATGACAAAGCCAAAAAAACGAAACCGACAGACGAATCAACCTTGGGTTTTGGAAAATATTTTTCCGATCATTTTTTTAATATGACATACACGCCGGCCAAAGGATGGTTTGACGCCAAAGTCGAACCTTATCGCCAACTCATTATCGATCCGGCGGCCCTGGTTTTTCATTATGCGCAGGAAATTTTTGAAGGTCTTAAAGCCTATCGCGGCAAAGACAACGGCGTGTATCTCTTCCGTGCCAAAGATAATTTTAAACGGCTCAACCGCTCCGCACAACGTTTGTGCATGCCGGAAGTTGACGTCGATTTCGTATACGATGCATTAAAAAAACTGATCTTGCTCGATCAGGACTGGCTTCCTAAAAGCCGTGGCACTTCGATTTATATTCGCCCAACGATGATTGCAACCGAAGCATCGATCGGCGTTCGCGTGTCGTCGGAATATTTATTTTATATCATCATCGGTCCTGCCGGCAATTATTACCCTGAAGGTTTCAGCCCCGTTAAAATTTTTGTTTCGGATAAGTATACCCGCGCAGCTCGCGGCGGATTAGGCGAAGCGAAAACCGGGGCTAACTATGCTGCGAGTTTATACCCGGCTAAAATTGCCAAAGATAAAGGTTTCAGCCAGGTTTTGTGGCTTGATGCGCACGATATGAAAAATGTCGAAGAAGTCGGAACGATGAATATTTTCTTCCGCTTTAAGGACGAACTGGTTACCAGCCCGCTGGATGGAACAATCCTTGCCGGCATTACGCGCGATTCGATTTTGCGGCTGACACGCGACTGGGGTATGAATACCGTTGAACGAAAATTAGGCATCGATGAAATTATCGATGGACTCAAAACGGGACGGTTGATCGAAGTTTTCGGCGCGGGCACGGCAGCAGTTATTTCGCCGGTTGGAGAATTATTCTACAAAGAAACGCCTTACAAAGTCGGCAACGGACAGGTCGGCGAATTGTCACAAAAACTATACGACGAAATCCTCAGCATTCAATACGGCGAGAAAAAAGATCCCTACGAATGGGTCGAACGGATCGGTTAGCGGTATTCTAATTCTACGATTTTTTTAACGCCTTCGGCATACGGGGTCGGACTGAATTTATACGCCGTTTCAAATTTTGTCGAGTCGAAGATATAATCTCGATCGTATTGATACATCATTTCAACAAATTCTTTCAGCGTAGGATTAAATAACCCCAAAAGCCTTACCAGCATTTTTCCAGCCGCCTGATAGCGTGCTTTCACGCCCAATTCACGAGCGATCATATCGATCCATTCTTTTCCCGTCGGAGGATTTTTGGCCGTTGGAAGATGCCAGATTTGCCTGTAAGCCGACGGATCGTTACCCAAAATTGCCGTTGCTTTTGCTGCATCGGGTGTATATGTAAACGAATGCTTGCAATTGACCGATCCGAGCCAATTCGCTTTCTTTCCGGTTTTGAGAAGTTTGAAAACGGTCTCGATCAACAAACTGGTCGTATTGAACGGACCATAAAAATCGGCCGCACGAACAATCATCGCTTTGAGGTCGTTTTTTTCGACCGCTTCAAAAATCAACCGATTTAATTCCGCACGAACTTTACCTTTGGCGCTTGAAGGATTAACCCGCGTTTTTTCAGTCATGTTTTGCAATTGGCCGGGATCGTACATGTACACGTTATCAAAAAAAACGAGACGGCTATGATGGGCTTTGCAAGCTTCGATAACGCTGCGCATAAACGACGGCCACAGGGCCTGCCACGCTTTAGTCTGATAAGGAAATCCCACGGTTACGTAGACAATTTCTGAACCTTTGATCGCATTGGAAATGCCCAGTGAATCGGTCAGATCCCACGGATGCAATTCATCGTTGGCATTGATTTTTTTCGGATTTCGGCTGACAAGACGGATATGGTGAGTATGCGCGGTCAGAGCTTTGGCGAGTTCGCTTCCGATCGCACCACCGGCACCTAGAATTGTTTGCATACACTCACCTCAATCTTAGTGTCTTACGCCCAGGATTTTAATTTATATTTCGCCCGTAATTTTCGCTATTTTTCTACCGGCAATCCTTCTTGTTTCCATGCGCTAATCCCTCCGGTCAGATTAGCTACGTTTTTGAACCCATTGGCTAATAAAACACTGCTGGCAATATTTGAACGATCTCCGCTTTGACATTGAATAACCAGCTTCCCGTCCTTCGGAATATCGTTCAGACGATCTTTCAAATGACCACCGTGTATGTGACGTGCTCCGGGTAAATGTCCGCTCTCAAATTCGCTTTTAGCACGAACGTCAATAATATGGATATTTTTTTCTTTAATATGATTATATAAATCGCGCGCCGTTATTTGTTCGAGCGTTTCGAGTTCATGTCCTTTTGCCCACTCTTTGATATCGCTGAAATAGCCGACGGCCGAATCCAATCCGATCCGGATGAGTGCTTTACGTATTTCGTCTATCCGATGTTCCGCTGCAATCAGCATAAAAGGTTTTTCATATTCCAAAATCCATCCGGCCCATGTGCTGAACGACGCATTATCGGGAATACTGACCGAACCGGGTATATGTCCACCGGCAAATTCGGTCTTGTGCCGCGTATCAATGAGCGGTATACGTTGAATGAGCGCAGCTTGCAATTCATCAATAGTTAATTTTTTAATACCTTGATCTTCTTTTAGAATCCTTGCGCCGGCTTTATTAAATTTTTTCATCATTGCGAAATATTTCGGCGGCTCCGGCTGCCCGTCTAACAACGTTTCGACAAAAGCTTTTTCATCGTTGATGCTTAAAGCCCAGTTAAATAATTTCTGATAACCGACGGTCGAACTCGGAACGGCACCCAGCGCTTTTCCGCAAGCCGAACCGGCGCCATGGCCCGGCCAGACTTGAATAAAATCCGGCAGCGTTTTGAATTTTTTCAGCGAGTGAAACATCTGGCGGGCGCCTATTTCCATTGTTCCGGCAATGCCGGCGGCTTTTTCGAGCAAATCAGGACGACCCACATCGCCGACAAACACAAAATCCCCGGTAAACATCATGACAGGCTGATCGCCCGTCGGCACATCGGTCAATAAAAAACTTATGTGTTCAGGTGTGTGACCGGGTGTATGTATGACTTGAAATTTAAGATTGCCCACCATGAATGTCTGACCGTCTTTGAGCGCGGTATGATCGTATTGATATAACCAATCTGGGCCGCCTTCTTCCGACAAAAGTATTTGTGCACCCGTAGCCGCGCCTAGTTCGCGAGCACCGCTTAAAAAATCGGCATGAATATGCGTTTCAGTTATGTGCGTGATTTTAAGCCTTTCTTTCTTGGCTATTTCAAGATACGTGTCAACATCGCGTTTCGGATCGATCACGATAGCGGTACCGCTCGCTTGACAGCCGATCAGATAGCTTGCTTGAGCAAGCCCTTTTTCATAAATGTGTTGAAAAAACATGAGACTCCGTTAAAAATTAAATTAAAAATAAAAATCATTCGACTTCTTTAATATTTTCGAGCGTCTTTTGGAGGTTTTTTTCAATGCTTCCGCAGACCGTCTGGCATAACTGAAAAATTGATTTATCGGCAATGCTGTAAAAACTATTCAAACCTTCTTTACGTTTTTTCAGAATACCGATTTCCAGCATCATAGCCAGATGTTTGGATACATTTGCCTGATTGGCTCCGGTCCGGTCGACAATCTCCTGGACGTTCAATTCCCCCTCCTGGAGCGTGTAAAGTATCCGAAGCCGTGTAACTTCAGCCATGATCTTGAACCGGTTAGCAACCATGTTCATGAGTTCGGGAGACATTTTTTTCATAAACGTTCCGTTCTTTAAGCAAAATTTTGATTCAATTATATGAATACATAGCAATATAAGCATATCTATTTCAATGTCAAATTATTTCCGGATTTTTACATCAGAAAGGCCGGAAAAGCCTTATTTATCTTGAATATTTAGGACTACGCATATATATTTACCGGCCTAATTTCTCATCATGTTTTTTGGTCCTTCGCAACGGAATTCCATGCTGAAATTTCTGAGACAATTTCACACACCGATATTATACAGCCTGATTATTTTCATATTCATTTTGCTGTTTATAACGATCGAATTTATTTTTGCCGCTTTTTTCCCCCGCGTGAGAGAAGTCCAGGTTCATTTTTTCAAAGCGCTGATCATTGTTATTATCTATGAGCCGCTTCGCAAGCTGTGTGAATTGTATATCAAAAAATTATTGTTTAATTATTATTTCAAGCGTCAGACACGCCTGATCGAAATGGATACACGGCTTTCACCGAACGTGGCATACAAAGAACTCGCCGATACGGTAACCGAAAGATTGAAAACCATTCTCCACGTTAAACACGCGTCGTTGTATCTGAAAATTCCGGATCACTTCTCGCTTGTCAGTTCGACCGGCACTAACGAACTTTTTACCAAAAAAATTCGTGCGGATGTGCCGTATTATGAACAAATGCTCAATGTTCGCCGCGTTTTTGACGTCGATGAAATACTTGACCGTCGCAACGGCTATTCGCCGGTACATACTCTTTCGGTATTGAAGCATGAAGGCGCAAAATACGTCGTCCCGCTGTTGAAAAAAGACGGTATTTCGGGATTTATAGCGCTTGGCAATGAAACGGATGGAGCGTTCGAACTCAGCGGCGAAGATAAAAAAATCCTGTGGAGTTCCCTCCAGCGCGTTGGCAATACGTTAGAGAGCGCGAGACTGTACGGCCAATTGCAGAAAAATGCGATGGAACGCGAGCTCATGCTTGACGTTGCTAAACAATTCAATTCGACGTTTCAATTAGAAAAATTGCTCGATACGATTTTGGACGCGATCAAACGTATTGTTCCGTATGATGCGGCGGGAATTTTTCTCGTCAATGACAAGAACCAGGAAATTGAGAGTGCAGTTGTCCGCGGATACGATGAAGTTGTGCTCGACCAATTAAAAATGAAAGTAGGTACCGGGCTGATCGGTCACGTAGCTAAGATCGGAAAAACCGTAATCGTCAAAGACGTGACGTTTGACGAACATTACGTCAGCGTACGAGGAGCCACACAATCGGAAATGACCATTCCGATTTGTGACGGACCGAAAGTCGTAGGTGTTTTGAATCTCGAAAGCGATAAATTAGGCGCCTATCATGAAGGTTACCTTGAGATTCTAACAGCGCTCGCAGGCGAAGCGGCCATTGCCATCAAAAACGCGCAACTCAATGAGGAAGCCGTTCGCAAAAAAGAATTGGAAAAAGAATTACAAATTGCCGGCAAAATCCAACAAGCCATTTTACCTCAACGGTTACCGCACATTGAAAATCTCGATTTGGCCGGCACCAGCCGTCCATGCTATACCGTCGGTGGAGATTTTTTTGATTTGCTTAAGTTAAACGATCATCAACTCGGTGTGTGTATCGGTGACGTTTCCGGCAAAGGAATTCCCGGCGCTATCATGATGTCATTGTTGTACGCCGGTTATCGCGGGTTTGCTCGCGAATTCAAAAGCGCATCGGAAACCGTTTCCGCTCTCAATAACATGCTGTGTGCCAATACGGCTGAAAATACTTATGCTACTTTTTTTTACGGCATTATCGATTTCGAAGCGTTGATCATGTATTACACCAACGCGGGACATTGTCCTCCGTTGATTT
>JAIBAF010000016.1 GCA_019695335.1 bacterium | reverse complement strand
TCGAGAAACAGTGCAAGGTCGAGCACGATCGGCGCCGCGAGAATCGAGTCGCGGCAGAGAAAATCGACTTTAATCTGCATCGGATATCCGAGCCACCCGAAAATATCGATATTATCCCAGCCTTCTTTATTGTCGCCACGCGGTGGATAATAATTGATCCGAACGACGTGAGAAATTTTACCGTACAAATCAGGATATACTTCCGGCTGAAGAATATGTTCGAGCACGGAAAGTTTGCTTTCTTCTTTGGTTTTGAACGATTCCGGATCGTCGAGCACTTCGCCGTCGCGGTTACCGAGAATATTCGTCGAATACCAGCCGTTCATCCCGAGCAAACGTGCTTTGAATCCGGGCGCAAGAATTGTTTTCATCAGCGTCTGACCGGTTTTGAAATCTTTGCCGCAAATGGGAACGCTCAATGTATGTGCAAGATCGACGAGCGCGGGTACGTCCCCACTGAGGTTCGGCGCGCCGTTGGCATACGGAATGCCTTCTTTGATCGCGGCGTATGCGTAAATCATACTCGACGGAATATTCGGATCGCTGTCTCGCAAGCCTTGTTCGAATTTTTCGATCGTCTGGTGAACGTCCGTCGGTTTGATAAAAACTTCCGTCGAACCGCACCACACCATCACGAGCCGGTCGCAGCCATTGTGTTTTTTGAAATTCTGAATGTCGGCGCGAAGCTGTTCCGCCAAATCCATTTTCGACTTGCCGGTTTTCACATTCGGCCCGCTCAGGCGTTTCACATATTTCTGATCGAAAACAGCCTTCATCGGTATGATCGCTTCGAGTTCCGGCTTGATCTGATTCAATAAATCTTTTTCAATAACGCCGGCTTTCATCGCGGCTTGATAGGCATTGTCTTCGAAAATGTCCCATCCACCGAAGACGATGGAATCGAGCGGTGAGAGCGGGACGAATTCATTGATTTTCGGTACGCGTTTTTCGGTACGTTTACCAAGGCGAATGGTGCCCATTTGCGTGAGCGAACCGACCGGCTGAGCGAGGCCTTTGCGTACGGCAATCACGCCGGCAATCATTGTGGTCGCCACGGCGCCCATACCGGGCAGTAATACACCTAATTTTCCCTGCGCGGGTTTGATAGTGACAGGTCTTTCCAAAAGATACTCCTTATGAAGTTAAACCGGGATTTCATTTTTGGCAGGAAGTTTTTCTTCCTCTGCTTGTAACTGAAGACTCAATTTATACGAATGATACATTCTTTGAACGGCTGTATAATTGGCAAATATTGCGACAATAACCACCGGACCCGTAAATAAATAAATCGGCTTGAATACGTGAATCCCGTTGACAATCCATATATAATTGGGATCGACCACAACCATCGACAAACCGCAAAATAATGAACCGACGCCGAGCCATACGATGCGTTCGGGACGCTGCATCAATCCGACTTTGCAATCAAGTTTAAGACCCTCCGATCGCGCTCGAATGTAACTGACCATAGTTGAACCGCCGAGGGCGATGAAACAAAATACCGATTCGTAAAAATAATTATGCGCAATCAGATAATACCCCATGCCCAGAAACATGATCACTTCGCTGTAGCGATCGAGAACGGAATCATAGAGCGCTCCAAAGCGTGTAGAAAGTCCGGCGGCGCGGGCAATTTTTCCGTCCATGATATCGCAAATACCACCCATCAGCACAAGAAATCCGCCCCAGCCAACGTATTGCAAATCGTCGCGCATACCGTATTTCGATCCGAGCGCAAACGCGGTCGCGGCAGCAAGATTCAACATCAGGCCAAGCGTGGTAAACCAATTGGGATTGACTTTGAAACGTGAAAACAGTTTGATCAGGGGCTGGATAACAGCAATAAAACCGTTTTCAACGGCTTTGGGAAGCATTACACTCAAACGAGAGTCCTCTACTCAAACAGAGATTAGTCGATCGTGCACGTTGTGTCTTTGGTTGCACACCGGCATAGGTCTAGGAAATTCCTGCCAATGTATTGATCGCCCGCTAAAAATGCAAGGTCTAATCTTAAAAGGCCGGGAGGATTGAGGACAATAAATCCGTTGATATTTATCGGAAAATCAATGGAAGTATTTTTTAAACAGCTCCAGGGACGTCATAGTAGAAAATTGATTTTTAAAAAAATCGCCAACAACTATATTGAACCAAGCCGGGTGTTCATATACGCCGGCATGCGTCGATCCGGGCATGACAAATAAAAATCCTTGCGGTATGTTTTCAAAAATTTCAATCGAATGTTCATAACGAATGAGATCCCGGTCCCCCATCATTACCATAAACGGAGCTTTAATAGAATGCAAGTCGGCGACAGGAATGTGCGGATGATTTTGCACAAGGCTCATCATTTGCTTTTCCTTCTTGGTTCTGGTGTTTCGTAACATCCCCTCAACCCACAATGCAATTTCCGGCAGTACCGCGGTCGTATCGGGGCGCAGATTGAGCGCATAGCCGGCTGCTTTTCGTACTTTTCCTGGATAATGGATTGCGAGCAGCAACGCCAGAATGCCTCCATCGCTTTGCCCCCAAATATACGCTGAATCAACATGCAAAGTATCCAAAAGATCGTTAATGTCCTTCGCCATCATTTCATACGTCAGCGTCGAAACGGTGTCGATCGTTTTACCATGGCCCCGGCTATCGATCGCAATGACTTTATAGTCTTTGGAAAAATATTCAATACGTTTGCTGTGCCCGGCAATGGAACCTCCGTTCCCGTGCAACAACACCAACGGTGCACCGCTGCCGTAAATTTCATAATACATTTGAATGCCGTTGATGGATACATAATGCCCGGCCGAGGGGTTATTACCGTATTGGATTTGCGCAAAACAAGTTGCAGTGGATAGCACGAAAGCAAGCACGATGGTTTTCATAAATCCTTTTCGGTTAAAATTTTAATTTTGAATGTAACGTTTTAACGTCATTCATTGCCGCAAGTTGCATTTGATTCTAACCTGTTATATAAAAGAATAAGTTCACAAAATTAAAATTTCAACGAAAATATCAGGATCAACTCCCTTTCACACGTGTCATAGTAATGTTTTCATAACTTTCGGCGCCCGACCTTATAAAGGTAAAAACAAGTACCGCGTGATCCGCATCATTAAAAGTTAATTTCACATGATGTACGTGTCCGGCTTCAGGAGAGGATAAATTGGTAATGTCTATGAATTGAAAATCAACCGATTTTTCATTCTTATTGAATGGATCGGCTTTCAATCGCGGATGATTGTTGGCGCCGCAGAAATGCGTCATCCGCAGATCGGATCCATCCATGTGGTAGACGCTCGTCATGGTGATGGTCCCGTCTGAAATTAAATTTTCCACTATCGAAGTACCGTTACCGGTCAAATAATATTCCACATCGAAGATCCCGCCGTCTCTGGGATTAGCGCCAGTCCATTTGACAGCGCCTTTCCATTTGCCGGTCAACCCTTTGATCGATTCAAAAGCCTCGTTGTTTGCCTTTTTTGAATCTTTATGTTCGTGTTGTGCATAAAGCGAAGAACCGGTAATTATAAGCATAAAAATAATTTCCAGAAAATTTCTGTTCGGCCAGCTTTTCATCGCATACCTCCATGTAATTTTGATACAATTAAGGAATGATAGTTCTACGACAGAATAAAGAGTGGAGTTGCTGTAAAATTGTATGAAAACGAAATACGCTTGCTTAGAAATATACACGTGATTTCACGTGATCGTGGACGTTATTCTTCCTTATCCCAATTTATTTTTCCAAGCATACTTCCAACCATGTCTTTGTATGACACGCGTGCATCAAGTTGATCTTTGCTGAGCGACGAATTCTGATGTAAACCTTCCAGCACAAATTCCATCGCCGATGCCAGCGCCGGTTTATCCGTTTCGTCAATTTTCATGTACTTCAAAGCGACTTCTTTTAAGGTCGGCACGCGTGTCAAATGATCAAAATATTCCTGGAAAGGCATGTCATTGGAGACGTCGAGCCGATTTCCGGTAAACCACGCCAGAATTTGCTGATACACGTTCATGTCTTTTTTGGAAAGCGGATCAGGAAAGTAATTTTTAAAAACCGCTTTGACCGCCCGACCAATCAATACGTGAGCCACTTGCGCCACGCCTTGCTGTTCACCTTCGTACACAAGTTCAACTTTCCCCGTGATCGATGGAACGAGATGATACAAGTCGCAAATACGCGGAAATGGATTTTTTTCATTGAGAACGACTGCACGTTTTTCGGCGGCGCTGATAAGATTTTCAAGACAAGAAATCGTCAGCCGCGCACTGACGCCTGATTTTTGATCGATAAATTCGCTTGCACGGGCCTGGAAAGCAATATTTTCGATAATTTCTTTAAAATACGAAGGAACCGGTATCGACGGATTATCACGTTCCTGCCAGGCTTCCTGTTCGGTAATTCTCATTCCATCTTCAATTCGCAAAGGATAATGCGTCAGGATCTGAGAATCGATCCGGTCTTTGAGCGGCGTGATGATGCTGCCGCGATTGGTATAATCTTCAGGATTGGCCGAGAACACAACTAAAATATCGAGAGGAATACGGATATTGAATCCACGAATTTGAAAATCTTTTTCTTCCAGGATATTGAAAAGACTCACTTGAATTCGCGGCTGCAGATCGGGCAATTCGTTGATCGCAAAAATACCGCGATTACTGCGGGGAATGACGCCAAAATGCATGACGCGTTCATCCGCATAATGTAATTTATGCGTTGCCGCTTTGATCGGATCGATGTCACCGATCAGGTCGGCAACGGTCACGTCCGGCGTTGCCAGCTTTTCACCATAACGCTCTTCTCTTGCAAGCCACGCAATCGGCGTCTGATCGCCGTGTTGCTCAACCATGTCTTTGGCAACACGTGAAATCGGATTGAACGGGTGATCATTCAGCGGCGCATCTTTGATGACAGGAATTTCTTCATCGAGCAAATTGATCAGGCTGCGCAAAATACGCGTTTTGGCCTGCCCCCGCAAGCCGAGTAAAATTAAGTCGTGTTTTGAAAGTAATGCATGAATGAGTTCGGGAACAACCGTTGTTTCATAACCGATAATGCCCGGAAAGATATTTTCTTTTTCGCGTAATTTACGAATAAGATTACGCCGGATTTCGTCTTTGACTGACAATGCCTTGTAACCGGACTGTTTGAGTTCCCCGATCGTCGATGGTTTGGCCATGCCATACCTTTCGTAATGAAATTATGAGAATTAAAATGAAGTTGAAAAATGTAACCACTGCATGATCGAATTGCAAATAAAAAACCGTCTCATCGAGTGCGTTATGAGACGGTTTTAAAAATGGGATTTCAGAATTATTTTTTCGTCGAATCTCCGCCCGCAGGATTGAGCGGCACGGGAACGGCCGGAGGTACCCGTGAATTGAGTTCGCTGCTGAGAATTTCGGTTAAATCCTGAGCCGGATCACCGTAAATCACCATGCCTTCCACAGGCGTTCCGAAAATAAGCGTGTACCCGTTGTCTTTGCCGTATTTATTAATGAAATTGCTGATATCCTGAAAAACCGGCTCGAGCAGTTGCGCTTGTTTTTGTGAAACGGCCTGCTGCAGCCCTTGCTGCATTTGTAAAAACTCGCTTTGTTTGGTTTGAAAACGCTCCATCTGCGGAGCCAGCGCTTGCATGGTCAGCACCTGCGATTTCTTTTTCAAATCGGCATCCATACCCTGCAATTCTTTGTAACGTTCTTCCAATTCTTTTTGGACATGCGATGTTTCTTCCTGAAGTTTTTGTTGGATAGCAATCGCCGGTTTATAATTGGCCAACAAAACGTCAGATTTAACATACCCGATTTTGGCGCTGCGCTTTTCCAGCGTATTGACCTGGATTAATAAATACACCGAGGCTGCCAACAGCACGAGCCCGACCGCGCCAAAGATGTAGATAAGTTTTTTGTTGTCTTGCATGAGAGTCTCCTAAGTATGATGAATTGTTTGAAATTCCGATTGCTGATGATGATCGCACAAAACCTGATGTAAATGAATTAATGCATGATATGATTCGACGTCCGAAGGCATACTCTCCAAGACCGCCGATTTGACCGCCGTCAGTGCATTGTGTGCAAAAACGATAAATTTGAAACGAAAATTAACAAACAGGTTGATCAACTGAATATTCATGACATGGCGATCAAACAAAAAATCGTTCTGTTTTTTTTCATAATCCGAAAAAACGATGCCGTGCCCGTAATATGAATATGTTTTGGAATCGAGCACCATTGGCGCATAATGCTCCACGTCCGCCGATTCACGGATTTCATACGTTGGGTTGACGATCGTGCATCGTAGGTTGTGGGCAGCCTCGATCCGGATCACCAGCAGTCCGTGCTCGTCAGTCAATTCCTTCCGGTCAGCCTGTTTACGTCCCAGCTTGATCAGAGACGCGTTGATCGGCGTTACTCCTTCTGAAAAAGACATAATATAACCGTTTTCGACAATTGTGCCATTCGGTGAAGCGTGTTCATTGCGTACGTGACGGATTCGGGCATCACGGGAGATGGCAATGTCTTTAAAAACGTCCAGTAAATCACGGTCATCAAGAATGACGGTCCAGAAATTTTTCAAAAGATAATACGCCAACACTGCGATTGTGGCAAAACAAACGACCAAACCGATGGCGTCTGTTTCACCCATCAAAGCTCTTTGGGCCATTCGGTAAAAAAAATACCCGCCGCCGGACAAACTCGCCAGCGCGAATATCCACCACAGCCATTTTAATTTCCTTGAAAAAACCGTGTTCATGACCCGCCGGTTTATAAAAATACCGCATTCATTATTTCTTCGAACCGAATTTGTTTTCCTCACCTTTCAAAAGCCGCCGGATATTGGCACGATGAGTGAACATAATCAGTACGGCAACAAACAGACTGAACACGAGCAAGTAGGGAGAAACCGGTTCGTGCAGCACCCAGGCTTCTATAAATACGATCACAGGAAAAAAAATCGCACCGATAATCGAACCTAATGATACGTATCGAGTCAACAAAAAAATAATCAAAAAAACGACAAAACACAGTCCGACTTCCGAAGGCGCCACACCCGTCACGGCACCTGCAACCGTCAACACTCCTTTGCCGCCTTTAAAATCGAAAAAAATCGTCCAGATATGTCCGGCAACAGCCGCGATACCTGCCAGAATTCTGACTGCAATCGGATCAATCACCAGCAAATCCGAACTTGGCATCAACCACGTACTGATCACCATCGCGGCACAAAATCCTTTTGCAAAATCGAATACCGCTACAACCGTTCCCCACTTTGCGCCCAGAAACCTGATGGCGTTGGTCATGCCGGCATTACCGCTGCCGTATGTCCGGATATCGACGCCTTTGATCAGGCGGGACAAAATAATGCTCGGTGAAATCGAGCCTAAAAGATAGGACACAACTATCGTCGCCAATAAATGTAACATACTCCGAGTTCTCCTCCGAAACGGCTGTGAGTATACAAAAAGAGTAAGGTAATTTCAACTTTTATCTTGATGTATAATTCAGTCGACAGTTCAATTGAATGATCCGATGTTGCAACTTCTCCTAATTCAATTGACTTTTTGAAAAAATTTTTCCAACTTCACCTCGCGTTTTCATTGATAACCCATCACGTTTTCCCAACCGTTTTTTTAGATGCAATTCAACGGGATCCATTAGCGAGGCTATTGTGGAGTATGTACCCCAATCTTTTCGTTTAAGCAATTGCACGCACCGGCAAATCCAGGATTCGGCGTTTATCGCACGGACTGCGTCTGTAATTGGCAATATTGTCATTGGTACCGATGTCGGCATTTGGTTCGGTGCCGTTTTACGCGGGGATATGGAAACCATCACTATTGGCGACAACAGTAATATTCAAGACAATGCGGTTGTTCATGTCGATTTCGGTTTCCCAACGGTAATCGGCAAAAATGTCTCGGTCGGCCACAGCGCGATCATTCACGGCGCAACCGTCCATGATAATTGTATTATTGGTATGCACGCAACGCTGCTCAATGGCGCTGTGATTGGAGCAAATTGTATCGTCGGCGCGGGAGCCATCGTCATGCAGGATCAGATCATACCTCCCAACTCAGTCGTTATGGGCATTCCGGCAAAAGTCAAAAAAACGTCAGACGAAAAAGTTCTGGAAGCGATACGCCGCAATTGGGAAATTTATGTTGATTTTGCGCGGGAATACCGTTTATCCGAATATCATCAGAACGTCAGATAAAAAAACTATTCTCCATTAATTCAAAGAGGTGTACAATGATTTCACGGTGTAAGACATTGAGCATGGCCGGTATTGTAATATGGTTGCTTTTGGCAAGTATATCCGTCGTATCCGCACAGGAACACGGCAGCGATACGGCCACGGCGAAAACCGAAATGACGGCCAACGTAGCACAGGAAGGTGAAGCACATCACGATCTACCGGCGACGTTTATGGTACTGCCTTTTGTGGTATTATTGATCATGATTGCCACCGGTCCTCTATTTTACAAACATTTTTGGGAACATCACTTCCACCATGTATCCATTGCTCTCGGATTGGTAACGGTTTTGTATTACATTTTTGGATTGCACGATACGCATAGTCTTACACATACATTGTCAGAATACATTTCGTTTATTTCGTTGCTGACAGCATTATTCGTAGCATCCGGAGGCATCCTCATCACCATCGACAAAAAAGCCACCCCGATGCTCAATTCTGTTCTACTTTTTATTGGCACTGTTGTGGCCAACCTCATCGGAACAACCGGTGCATCGATGCTGTTGATTCGTCCTTTTTTACGAATTAATAAAGGCCGAGTGAAAGCTTATCATGTTGTGTTTTTTATTTTTCTTGTCAGCAATGTCGGCGGTGCTCTTACACCTATCGGCGATCCTCCGCTGTTTCTCGGTTTCCTCAAAGGCGTTCCGTTTTTCTGGGTAATCGAACACGTCATTCATATATGGCTGTTCGTAGCTTTATTGATCATTGTCGTATTTTATGTCATCGACAGCCGCAATAAATCGGAAGGTTCATCGACGGAAGTCTACACAGGAAAATTCTCCATCCGCGGAGGAAAGAATTTTCTTTATCTGGCATTGATTATTCTCGCAGTTTTTATGGATCCTAATGTGATTCCGGGATTTCCCGATCTGAATGCATTGTTGCATGTGCCGTTTGGTGTCCGCGAAATAATGATGTTTGCCATAGCGTTTATGGCGTACAAAACGGCTGACCGCGAAGCATTGAAAGGCAATGAATTCAATTTCGCTCCGATCAAAGAAGTTGCGTGGTTGTTTATTGGCATATTCGCCACGATGATTCCGGCTTTACAATTGGTTCAATTTGAAGCCAGCAAACCTGAAGTCGCGAAAGTTCTAACACCAGGCATGTTTTTCTGGTCGACCGGAGCTTTATCATCATTCCTTGACAACGCGCCAACTTATTTGAGTTTCTTGAGCGCAGCCGTGGGAAAATTTGCCATCCCCGGTGGCATGGATGCATTAAAAAACTTCTACGATCTCGAGCATGCAATGGGACATTCCGATATTACCTGGATGTTCGGTTTATTTCACATTACGGCGTTTGAAGAATATCTCCTTGCTATCTCGCTTGGCGCGGTATTTTTCGGTGCAAATACTTATATCGGTAATGGACCCAACTTTATGGTCAAATCGATTGCTGAACAGTCCGGCGTCGAGTGTCCGAGTTTCTTCGGATACATCGTTAAATATTCCGTCCCGGTATTAATTCCGATTTTTGCAATCGTTTGGTTGATGTTCTTCTTTAATTAAATAAGAATCGATTCACTGGCTATGTATCAAAATCATAGCCAGTGAATCATTTATCCATTAAAATTAAGTTTGAAATTGGGATGGCTACCGCAAAAGTTCAACTCGGCGAATGGATTACAGAGGGCTGGAATTTACTAAAAGCACAATGGCAGACATGGACAGCTATGACCATTATCTTTTTCATTCCCGTGGCTGTTGTAATCGGCATAGAACAGGCCATCACCTTCAGAATGCAAAAATCTTTTGGTGCTTCTGCGTCTTTAATCGATTTTATTCGTAGCTTCAGCCAGTCCATGACGTTAAGCATTTTGACATCATTTATTATCGCCATAGTCAATGCGTTATTTCTCGGAGGAATTTACCGTGCGGCGTTCAAGCAAATACGTGGCGAAAGCATCGCCATTTCGGATATTTTCTCCGGAATGGATTTATATGTCAAAGTTGTCGTTGCCGCTTTAGTTATCAATGTCCTTCAGCTTTTAGGAACATTCTTATGTTATTTTCCGGGTCTGATAGCGCAAGGGCTGCTGATGCTCACAATTCCTTTGATCGTTCAAAAAAATATGGAACCTTTGGACGCCATTAAAGAAAGCTTTCATACGACAAAATCCGAGTGGCTGATGTTTACCGTCTTGATCGTAGTCACCAGCTTGCTCGCCGCCGCAGGAGTGATCGTGTGCTTTGTAGGAATATTTTTTACCTATCCGTTGCTATTTCTAATTACGGCTGTGGCGTATCGCGATATATATGAGCCTGAAACGCGGCCGATGTCGCGTGTGGACGAACTCTATTCAAAACATTGCCGTGTATGCCATGCGTCAATCCCGGTTAATGCAGCGTTTTGTGACAAATGCGGAGCAGGACAAGTTTAATTCAATGAGGTGAGTATGCCCAAAGGTGGTATTGTAAAATTCGGCGACTGGATTTCGGAAGGCTGGAATCTTTTTACCAAACAATGGCAGACATGGGGATTGATGGGGTTGATGTTTTTTCTTCCCATCCTATTTTTTATTGCGATCTTTTTTTTCATCGCAATGGCTTCGGAATTTATTGCACGTGGCAATCCTTCGTTTATTTTCGGCATCGTGGCCGGTGTATTGATCGGAAGTTTGCTGCTGCTTTTGGCCATCAGTTATCTCATGGGCGGAATGTACAAAGCTGCGTTCAAACAACTTCGCGGCGAACCCATTGAATTTGCAGATGTATGGTCTGGCGGGGATGTTTTCTGGAAAATGACCGTTGCGAATATCTTGATAGCGTTATTGTCAATCGTCGGAATTCTTTTGTGTTATTTCCCCGTGTTTGTGGTAGCCGGGCTAACGTATCTCACCCATCCAATTATTGTCCGTGAAAATTTGAATCCGGTCGACGCCATCAAAAAAAGTAAAAACCTCGCCAAAGACGATTGGTTAATGTTTACTATATTCGCTTTTGTCGTAAGTTTGCTTGCACAGGTTGGAGCTTATATTTGTTATATAGGAATTATTTTTTCAATTCCACTAACATATACCATCGGCGTTGTCGCTTACCGTGATTGTTTTGAACCAAAACTCAAACCGGCAACTCCCGAAGAAACCGATTCCAAAGCATGTAAAAATTGCGGCAAGTCAATCCCTGTTCATTCCAATTTCTGCGATTTTTGCGGAGCAGGACAAGTATAATTAATTTTTTTGAGATTTTTCTACTCTATCCATAGAATCGTCATGCCTCAGTTTAAAAAAATCGCCGAAGCGGCTACTCACCATACTAAAATTACCGATTGGTCTGTCGATGAACGACCACGGGAAAAACTCGAAAAACATGGCGCGGCAACGCTTAGCGATTCAGAACTGCTTGCCATTCTAATAGGAAGTGGTACGCAAAAAATTACGGCAGTCGATCTTGCTAAGACATTATTGCGGCAATTCAGTACTCTTGCTAATCTCGCCAAATGCAATTACCATGAATTAAGTCAGTTCAAAGGTATCGGCAAAGTGAAGGCCATAAAATTGATAACGTCTTTCGAAATGGCGCGGCGCCTTCAATCTTTTGTTGATGAAAAAAAAATGAAAATTGCATCGCCGGATGATGTTGTGCGGCAATACGGACCTTTGCTGCGCGATTTGAACAAAGAAGTTTTTAAAGTGATTTTGCTCGATGGCGCCAACCAGATTATTCGTGATGTAACTATTTCCGAAGGAACACTGACCGCGAGTTTAGTTCATCCCAGAGAAGTTTTCAAAGCTGCGCTGGACGAACACGCCGCCGCTGTAATTTTGCTGCACAACCATCCAAGCGGTCATACCGACCCGAGCGCCGAGGACATCAGCATCACACGTCAACTTGAGCAAGCCGGAAAAATCATGGGTATCCCGGTTCGCGATCATATTATCATTGCGGGGCGCAGTTTCGCAAGTCTGGCTAAATTAGGATATTTGTAAGAACGGAGATCCATGATCGCTTATTTAAAAGGTATCATCGCTGAAAAAAATCCGACCCGAACTGTATTAGACGTCAATGGCGTCGGGTATGAAGTTTTGATTCCGGTCAGCAGCTATGAAAAGCTCGGTACCATCGGAGAATCGGTACAACTGCTGACGTATCTGCATGTCCGTGAAGACATCATGCAATTATTCGGCTTTTCAACTCCGGATGAGCGTGAAGTTTTTCTTCTGCTCATTTCGGTCTCAGGAATCGGGCCAAAATCAGCCCTCGGAATACTTTCCAGCGTGGCGCTCCCCGACTTCAAGAAAGCTATTGCTCAGGAAGATTATAATCTCTTGACAGCCGTGCCGGGCATTGGGAAAAAAACCGCCCAGCGTTTAGTCGTTGAACTCAAAGAAAAAGTTGCCAAAATCAGTACGTCCGATGAAGGAACTCGTGCGCCGATCGTACGTAGCGCGACCGATACAACCGATGAAGCTATGATGGCCTTGATGTCGTTAGGCTATGCCAAAGCAGTTGCAGAAAAATCCATTACCCGTGCCTTGCGTGAAAATCCTGGAAAAGAATTTTCATTGCAAGAACTTATCAAGGCTGCGTTACGTTTTGCAACAGCAGGTTAGTATGCGCCGGTATAGTGCGATCATCTTTTCGATTTTTCCTTTTTTTCTTTTGACCGCCCAGGAATATTCTTTCACCGAAAACAGTTTCGAAAACATTCCCGGTCGCACAACGGTTGAAGCCAGGATCGCCGAACTTGTTAATGCTCACCGGCAAAAAATCGGCTTGCCGCCGCTTCAATACGATCAACACCTCCAATCCGCCGCCCGTCAACATTCCAATGAAATGTTTGATTTGAATTATTTTGCCCACACTTCACCCACCCTAGGCATTAAAGACCCTCAAGATCGCGTGTATCAAACCGGGCTTACGGATTTTGCCGTCGGCGAAAACGTCGCGGTCAATAGTATCGGCAGCTCAGATGACCAAATCGCCGAACGTTTTATGGAGCAATGGCTCAATAGCCCTGGCCATCGTGCCAATATTGAACGTATCGATTTTACCCACATCGGTGTCGGCGTACTTCTGCACAAAGACAGTTCCGTTACCGATACGGTGATCAACAAACTTCGTACAAAATTCAAAACGTACCACGTTTCGAATTATGCAACGCAGGTGTTCAGTAATCGAAATTTTACTTTTTCTAAACTAAACGTTCAATTGCTGAAGAAAAAATTTCTTACCATCAACACTGTATTTCAATCCGATCGAGGTATGCTTCTGACTATCAACGGTAATTCTCAAACTTTCGATTCGGATAAAGGCCGTGTTACGATAGTTGCTGAATGGCCAGTCGACGGTCCATTGGACATTTCGATTGCATACGCAGAAAATTATCATACCAATGAATACGTGATATTTTTCCAATATAAATTAGCTGACGAAAATCTCCTGGGCTTGCGTAACCGATTAACGGCAACGAAATTTTCGACGCTGCAATGTGACATCAAATTGAAAGAGCAAGAAAAATTTTGGCTGGTGGGGAAAGGCGAAATTGAATTTCCGATTGATAATGCATCCATGATCGTCTATGTTAATGAAACTCAATCGTTTCCCATACCTATACGCCAGGGGGCTTTTGATTTTGCATTTCCATTGCTGACGAATAAAGCTTTTAAAATTGAATGGGCTTATGGATCCGGACAACAAAAAGCGGTTAAGAATCGCTTGTGGATCGATCTGGATGAAATAAAAAACAATGATGAACGCAAGGTTTTCAGGAAGATGTCTCAGAATTAATCGGAACCGATTTACGTACGTCTTTATAGCCACGGGTAAAAGGCCGGTGAAAGAAAATATCCCAGAAAAAATTCATAATGTAACGCATGAGAACGCGGACAAATCCCTCTTCGTAATAACGTCGGGCCGATGTATAGACATAGGCACGGTGAAAAAAACGAACGCGACCTTCGCGGCTCATCCGGCGACCAATTTGCGTGTCCTCGCTCCAGAATTCCAGTCCGGTATCAAATCCCCCTATGCGATCGAGCACAGGTTTTCGCAACGCAAAATTGCCTCCGTAAAAAACGCTGCCTTTGTCTAACAACCGGTTCACGACCAATTGCGTGATCGGAACCAGAAGCCAGTGATAGAGCCAAAGAGTCAACCGGCCGTACCATGTCCAATCGTGATATTTATAAGGGCCGGACATGGCCACTAATTTAGGATCGTCGGTAAATTTTTTTTCGATGTAACGCAACAAATGTTTGGGAATCTTTGTATCGGCATCGATATAAACTAAAACGTCGCCCGATGCATTTGCGTGTCCGCAATGACGAGCCTTGGTGAGGCCTTTCTGTGTTTCGGTCACTACGCTCACGCCCGGGTAAGACGAAGCAATTGCTGCAGTACGATCGGTACTGGCATTATTCACGACCAGAATTTCTAGAAAATTCTCAGGTTTATCGGCTTGCAAAACGGCCTCTAAACACCGTCCAATAATAATTTCTTCGTTGAACGCAGGGATGATAACGCTGATTTTCATGGAATGAATGTATAATGTGAATGTAAAAAACGCAATAGACGAAATATTTTAAGAATTAAAACCGGGTTACGTAATTGTTAACGTTGATAAAATATTTAATTTTATTAGATCATTATTAACACAATGTTATTTTTAAAAAAAAGACGTCCCTATATGAATTCAGTTACTATCAGACAAGCCGAGAATAAAGACATTCCTGCCATCGTACAATTCAACTGTGCGATGGCACGTGAAACCGAAAACAAAGCCTTGGATATCGAACTTGTAAAGCCCGGCGTAACATTTTTAATCGATCATCCTCAATATGGATTTTATTGCATTGCGGAAGTTAATCACCGTGCGGTGGGACAACTTATGATTACCTACGAATGGAGCGATTGGCGCAACGGCATTTTTTGGTGGATTCAAAGTGTGTATGTGGATCCTGATTTCCGCAATGCCGGCATTTTCAAAAAATTATATACTCACATTTCCGAAAAAAGTCGCACTGAAACAAACGTATGCGGTTTGCGGTTGTACGTTGAAACGAAAAATGATCGTGCTTTTCAGATCTATCGTCATCTTGGAATGTCCGAAGCTCATTATAAACTCATGGAAATCGACTACGTACTCTAGTCAAAAACATAGCCTCTCCGATGGTTTTTTTCTTGTAAATCCTTTAAAGTTATTGACAAACTATAAAGATTTGTCTATATTTTTTACGTTTTTAAAAACCCTATCTGAAGTAGGGATTTAACACGATACGCACTCCACTGATTCTCATCTATTTTCGTTACATGGTTACATGCATGATCCGCTATACCGGTTTCCATTGGAACGATAGACACAGAGGCCCTGTATGTCTGGAAAATTAAAACGGATACTTATTGTCGATGACGAGGAAACGCTGACGTTCAGCTTGTATCAGTCTTTCATCATTTCTAAAGAAAATTATGAAGTTGTAACGGCGTCTTCCGGCAATGAAGCGTGGGAAAAATTCACTTCCAATCCTTTTGATATTGTAGTCACTGACATTACGATGCCGGGAATTACCGGAATTGAATTGCTCAAACGAATCAAGCAGGAACATCCGCAAACGCATGTGATAATGATGACGGCTTACGGCTCGGATGAAAAAAAGGAAGAAGCGTTAAACAATGGTGCATACCGTTATATCGAAAAACCGTTTGAAATCAAATTGATGAAAGAAATCATCGCTTCGGCGCTTAACTAAAGTGAACCGCTTATGGCATTAGTAGGTAATTTAAAAGACCTCAAATTGACGAACATCGTACAACTCAACTGTATGGAAAAAAACCAGGCGCTTTTTACAGTTGAACACCAAAAGAAGGTCGGTAAAATTTATTTTGCCGAAGGCAATATCGTACATGCCGAATATGGTGGAAATGAGGGCGATGAAGCGGTTTACAAAATCCTGCAGATCAAAGAAGGTCCTTTCAAAGTTGAAAATAATATACCTCCACCGAAACGTACCATCAACACGCCGTGGAGCAACTTGCTCATGGAAGGACTGCGTCTGATTGATGAAGCCAAAGAGGCTAAAGGCGATGCTTTATCCAAATTCAGCAAAGAATTGAAAAACATTAATGGCGTCAATGGTGTACTCATAGGCAGTCTTTTTGGTGAAATTCTGATGGAGGAAGGTGTGTCTAATGGGAAACGAACTTCGGCAGCCATGGCGTTTGTATTGAGAAAAGTCGAAAAAATCGGACGCGCCTCCAAATCCGGTACGTTTAAAATTGGATTTATTGCCGGCAAAAACGATAAAAAAATTGTTTCCAAATGGAATGAAGACGTGGTCAAATTAATTGTCGACCCTAAAATGTCTTCCGATACCGTCGAACAGGCACTGGAACGCATCAAGCAACAGAACCCTTAAGGTAAGAATGACCGTTTAGCATGAAAGAAAAACTTGAAGAAATAACCGGTGTATCCGGGGTCCGCACAGCGTTCATTTATTTCAATGACGGTGAAGTCGTTTTTAATTCAATCCCCCAGGGATTCGATAAAGAAACGTATGAAGAAATCGCCAAAGATATAGTCCAGATGACGGCCATATTTGACCGATTGGCCACTCCTATTACCGAATACGATTTGAAATTCGACAACGGTCGAGTCATTGCTTACACACAACACAATTATACCTTGATCATTTTATGCGACCCGGGCGTAAGTCTTGCTATGCTGCGTCTGACTGTCAACGTGGCCATTGCAGACATGGAAGCTGACAAAAAATTCCAAAAACGTGTGGGTAAAATCGAAACGACCCGCCGCAGCTTCCTTGTTAGAAGCAATATGGATCCCGAGTCATGGTCATTGGTGGAAACCGTGAGTTAGATTAATCCACTCAAGGGGAAAAACCTATGTCGAGCGTACTAACGGGCAATTTAGCCTATCTCGAAGTCATTAATATTTTGAAACTATTGTCGTCAGGCAATCGGGACGGCAAGTTGATTCTCCAAAAAGAAGATCAGCGCGAAATAGGAGAAATTTATCTCAACAGCGGAAAAATTGTTCATGCTGTATGCGATACGTACCTTGGCGAGCCGGCATTCAACGAATTGATCCTTTGGCGCGCCGGTAAATTTGCTTTCGAACCGGATGCGACGACCAATCAACGAACCATCGACAAAGATACTCAGCAGTTACTTAACGAAGGTGTGCAATTTTATCAGGCATGGGAACGTATTCGTCACACCATTCCGTCATTCACTATCAAATTCAAAAAAACCGGTCAGCCGCCTCCGGCGAACGTCAAACTCAAAGGACGCGACTGGGAAATACTGAATCTTTTTGAAAGCGGTGAAATTTCGGTCAGCGAAGCCTCACAAAAATTAAACATGCGCGAACTGGATGTTGCCGGTACCATCCACACACTGATCGAAGCGGGCGTCGTACAAGCCGGAAGCCTTGCGCAGCCTGTTAAAAAAGAAACCCTCAATGAAAATTTCTTCAAAAACCTCGAAAACGAATTGATCCAGTTAATGGGGCCCGTGGCGTCGATCATTATCGACGACGTTGTCGAGTCTTTCGGTGAGAGCCGGAAAAGCTTTCCAAAGGATAAGGTTGCCGGCCTTGTCGAATCGATCAGTAACGAAATTTACGACCCGGCCAAACAGGTAACTTTTCAGCAATACATGCTGAAACAGATCAAATCGTTATAAATCTCGGAGTGCAATCATGGCGAAAGGCCTCAGTCTCAAATGGAAAGTCCCGATGGTTATCGTGAGCGGTGCTCTTGTCATCGGTGTCGGCATTACTCTTTTGGTGGTCAATCTTGTTTCTGAATCTCTGCAAACCGAACTAACCGAACGCGGTAAAGCTATCGCGACAACTCTTTCCAAACAAGTCGAACGGCCACTGGTCGGGGACGATGAAGTTGATATTCAAAATCTGGTGGATATTTCGTCCAAATTTACAGCCGTGTCGTATGTGTACATTTCCGACAAGGAAAATAAAGTTGCTGCCCAGAAATTTAAAGTCGGTTCGTACAACCAAAGAGAAGTTCTTCAAGAAAATGTCATCCGGGAAAAAACTACGGATTATAAAATCGATTTGACACGGGTGCAAAATCCGAATGAAAAAGGCGAATTAGTCGACATTGAAAACTATGAAATCTCGACACCGATCGGCGAAACCGTGTTGGGTCACGCCCACGTCGGTATGTCTAAAAAATACATGGATGATATCATTCGAAGCACTGCCGTATTAGTCGGCGGCGTTTTGGCTATTGCCGTAGTCTTAGGGATGCTCACGGCTTTGTATTTGTCCAATAAATTGACCAAGCAACTTCTTTATCTTACCGAATCGGCTGATAAAATCAGTATGGGTGATTTGGAAAGTATCGTGCACGTGAAGGCCAAAGACGAAATCGGTGACTTGGCCAACGCGATCGAACGTTTACGTGAGAGTTTAAAAGCTGCGATCGAACGTCTGAAGAAGAAAAAAATCGCCTGAAGCTGACATTTAAAAAAAACATTGACTGTTGATCAAAAATTATATACACTTACGATAATTACAGACCTTATTCAATCCTGTTTTGCATCCAAGTTAAGTGTGGTAAGTTTCGATAAAACAAACGGAAATTTTTATTGTTAATCCTTAAATTTATTTAAAAAGGGTGACCGTTATGTTGCAGACGAAAAAATTAAAAGACGGTAGTAAGCAGATCATTCTTAATGGCAAACAATTTGAGGGCGTTACGAAAGTTTTGTCTGAACTAGCGGCCAAAACCAAAGCGTCCGCAATTCTTTTTGCCGATATGAGCGGCCAGCTTATCAGCCAGCGTGGTAATACGGATAAGATGAATACAACCGTACTTTCGGCTCTCGCAGCCAGCGACTTTGCAGCAACGGCAGAAATGGCTAAATTGGTCGGTGAAGACGCCAAATTCAAACTGCTCTTTCATGAAGGCGAAAAACGAAATGTTTATTTGTCCAATGTCGGCGATAATTTTTTCTTGGTTGTTGTGTTCGATACCAGCGTCACTCTCGGCTTGATCCGTATTTACACGAAAAAAGCTATTCAGAATCTGCTGGATATTTTTGAAGATCAATCGAATCAATCAACGGACAGCGCTAAAGACCTTATCGATTCCGAATTTGGTTCCCTTTTGGGCGATGCGCTGGATGAATCCTTCAAATAATCCTATTCAATTTTTTAAGTAAACTTTAGAAAAGAGAGGCTACTGATGTTTATCAATTGGGCACTGCAAGAGATAAACTTGAAGATTGTATACTACGGTCCGGGTATGAGCGGCAAAACTACTAACCTCGAATATATCCACTCCAAAATGGATCCTTCGCTTGCAGGTGAATTGGTATCGCTGAAAACCAAAGAAGACCGTACGATTTTCTTCGATTTCTTGCAACTGGAAGTAGGTCGCATCAAAGGTAAAAAACCAAAATTTAATCTGTATACCGTTCCCGGCCAGGTGTATTATGCTTCTTCACGTAAAGTGATTCTTAATGGAGTCGATGGCATCGTATTTGTCGCGGATTCACAAAAACACCGTATGGACGGCAACATTGAAACATTGCTCGATCTCGAAAATAATCTTCGTGAAGACGGCCACAGCCTCGACACTTTTCCGTGGGTCATTCAGTACAACAAACGCGATCTTCCGGATATCGAAAGCATCGATAATCTTCAAAAACGTCTTAATTATTTCAACGTCCCTTATTACGAAGCTGTCGGTATCAAAGGCGTCGGTGTTTTTGACACGCTAAAAGCAATCATTAATAAAGTTGTCGCTAACGTTCAGAAACAGCTTTAATTTTTTTATAACTTTTCTTAGTTACACGCCCCATGTTCAATCAATATGGGGCTTTTTTTTTAGGATAAAAATTGGAAATATTTCAGTCTTTTGTTATCGGAATTGTTCAAGGTCTTACTGAATTTTTACCGATAAGCAGTACGGCGCATGTGCGAATTATTCCGGCATTACTGGGGTGGAACGATCCCGGAGCGGCCGTTACAGCTGTGACGCAATTGGGAACTTTGGTTGCAGTACTGATTTATTTCCGCCGTGACATATGGAATCTTACGGTTGCCGGTATTTCATCCGTTATTCAATTCAATCAGCGCAAGCAATGGAATGCCGAACAATCTCATCAAATCAAATTGTTTTGGTTTATCGGGCTGGGAACATTGCCGGTGGGAATTTTCGGAATTTTATTTAAAGACGCTATTGAAAACGATTTTCGCAGTCTGATCATCATCGGCTGGAGTTTGATTATTTTAGCTGTTTTCTTGACTTTAGCTGAATGGTTGGCGCAACATCGCCGTAAACTTGAAGAAATATCATTTACCGATACACAAATTATTGGGCTTGCACAAGCCGTCGCTTTAATACCGGGTTCATCGCGCTCAGGAGTAACGATCACGGCGGGGCTTTTTCTTGGGCTCACCCGTGAAAGCGCCGCACGTTTTTCATTTTTGCTGTCGATTCCTGCCGTATTGGCCAGTGGATTATTTGAATTGCGCGATTTAATGAAATACGGGTTTGAAGGCGCCGGTTTAGCCAATTTGGCCATTGCGACTATTGTAGCAGCTGTTGTAGGATACGCCTCTATTGCATTTCTGATCAAGTGGCTCCAAACCCGCTCGACAATGATTTTCATAATCTATCGAATCCTTTTGGGCGTAATCATACTCTGCCTGACTTACAACGGTATAATTCAATAAACGCTTGCTGGAATTTTATAAACTACGATACGAGGTTTTAGAAAACGTACGATAACGCAAAATCCTGCGTGCCGAATCCCTGTCCGGAACGCGCATCATGAATGAATGCGTAATCAAATCTGAATTGTTGGTCTTTCATTTTGAAGGGAATACTGAGTCCCGTCGTAAAATCCTTCGCGTCCAATCCAATCCGAATTGACACTTTCTCAAGAATGCCGGCTTCTATTCCGAAATGCATTTTTGCAGATTGCTCGGAATTCATTTCATAATCGCTTACCAGCATCATTTCTCTGATTGTGCCCGTCAATGGCAGCCGATAAACAGCGCCGATTTTTGTAATACGGGGTAAATCGTCGGTCGTGGTGCGATCACCATCGCCGTTCGGATCGCGCGTATATTTCAACGATTGCCCGATCTCCTTGACAGCCATACCGAACGTCAATTGATCCGTAGCGCGATACATCGCTCCCAAGTCCACACCAATTGATGAAGCTGAAACGTCATACACTTTGGAGTAGATCAGCTTGGGTGTAATACCGAAAGCGAATTTATTGCCAAAACGAAGCGCAAAACCTAAGAAAGCCGTATACTGAGTATCTTCGATATGTTCACCAAAAGTTTCACCATTACTCAAACGTGTGTCAGAATCTTTAAAACCGCTTTGAAGAACACCAAATGAAAAACCTGCGCTTGGCGGCAAGGGCCTTGAAAAACCGATATATGAAAATGTCCGGTCAAAGCTCATGAGGCTGTATGAAAAACTAACTTCTTTGTTTTTTAAAAAAGCCAAACCTGCCGGATTGTAATAAGCTGCAAAAGCATTGTCAGCAACAGCGACGTACGCGTCTCCCAATCCTTTTGCACGCGGTCCCAAGCCAATTCGCAAAAATGACCCTGCTTGCCCGGCCGAATCAGATGCAAAGGTCGGCCCTGCCAAAAGAAATTGAATGACAAAAAATGTAGTAAATTGCAGTTTCATCAATGTGCTTTTAATCCCTTACCGTTACTTTTCCCCAGAACTTCTTTTTCCCGGCTTCGATGGTATACACATAAGTCCCATTAGCAACCCTTTGTCCTTTGTTATTTAATCCATTCCAGGAAAAAGAATTATTCAAAGGTTCGTTCTTAGCTACTGTAGATACTAAGTCCATAGCAAAATCATAAATTTTGATTGTGACTTTGTCGGATGCATTCAAACCGGTACGATCAAATTCGAATCGAGTAACATTTGGAATAACCGACGGTGAAAAAGGGTTCGGATAAACATAGCTTTTAGGTTCACCATTTTTTCCCGCATCGGCATAAGCGCGTATAAAGCGCCACGTCAGCCCATCATCATCGGAAATCGCCAAACCGTCTTGATTACCAAAATAGAGCACATGATTGATCGTATCAACTCCGACGGTTTGAAATACCGGTGAATAGTTCCGGTCACCGGTATTTTTATCGATCAGCGTTATAAATTTATCCCAAGTCAATCCCAAGTCGCGCGAGCGGTACATACCATCGTCTGTTGCAGCAAAAACTGTTTTTCCATTAAAGGCGATATTGTTAACAAACGGACCTTTCAAGACGACGCGCCAAGTTTTGCCGCTGTCAGCCGTGACGGAAAGACCCGACGACTCAGCTTGATCAACTGCTCGATTCGTTGCAGCCCAAATATTTCGAAAAGTGGTGCTGTTTTCTTCATAAATCTGTTCGGCTAGCGCGACTACAAAATTTCCTGAAATTTCGCTGTTTTGTGCTGTAAATTTCTTCCAACTCAAACCGCCGTCAGTTGAATAGTTAATTCCACCGGCTGTTCCGGCCCAGATTCCGTCCGTAGCTGCCAAAACCGAGAACGCCGTATGATTATAAATTTGTTGGCCGTTCGAATTAAACGGGCCAACATTAAAGTCATAAAACTGATCGGCACGTACTTCATCCAATGTATCAGGCGGAATTGCAACCGGCTCAAACGCAGTAAAAGTTGTCGCTGTTGTTCTTCGGGCCATCCTGATACCACCTGCAAAGCTGGCGATCCATACTGATGAGTCCGTTACAGCAAGATCGAAAATAACATTATCGATGTTAGTTCGGATTGATGTTGTACTAATCGTATCGCCATTGGATCGGACGATGAATCCAAACTTACTTTGGAAAGTATCGATTGGTTGCGGAATGGTTTTCCATGTTGCACCAAAATCTGTGGAAAAACTTATGCCGCCTCCGGCGCCGACATTCGGTTTAGGAGAAACCGATGTATCAAAAATAGTTGAAACAAAGATCATAGATCTGAAAAAATCAATGGCCGATACACCACCTTTATAAACTCCGTCCTGACTCGAAAAAATTTGCCACGATGCTCCTCCGTCGGTTGAAATATTCAAACGCCCTCCGGCTTCCATAAAAACCGAATCATTGACGATTTTGATAACGCCGATAGAATTGCCCGCAGGACGAACCGAGCCGACGCTGTTTTCAGACAACAGCTTGAACGTCGTTTGAGCAAATAAAGCCGGTACACAAAATAAGACAAATAAACCGATAAATTTCATCATGCTTTAATTCGTTATAACAATTTCTTTTTCGAGCGAATTGCTTTCCAAACCCGACTTATCGAGTGCTTTTACCCTGAATAAATATTTGCCGAGTGCCGGAGGCGGGTTAACTGAAACGGTTTCCGTATAAATTCCGTCGCCTGCCTGTGCATCGCCATTTAAACCGTCGTCATTAAGCGGTCGCGGTTGACCACTAAGCGTTACATTGACGCGTGTGACGGATGCTATGTCGGATAAACCCTCCTGATCGGCAACCGATACACTGATTTTAAATTCAGTTTCAGTTGAAATATAAACTGTATCGGGAATTATCAAATTGCTTATAACGGGAGGATGTCCGTTGTCCGGATTTTGAAGTATTTTGATGTGAACTGTTTCACCCGAATTTTTACCGCGTTCGGACGGAGTTATCGAGCAGTTAAATTCTGATGTCTGCTGTTGCTGTAATGCGGTGGAATTCAGAATTGCCGTAAAAACACCATCGTATCCTGTATGATCGCCGTTTAAACCGTCATCGGTAAAATTTTTCGAAAAAGCCGACGATACGGTATTCCCCGAAGAAGTGGTTATCGATGCCGAAACGGACAACGTATCGGATTCACGATCATAGATATACACGAAAATGGTATCGGAAGCACTCACAAACGCAGGCGCTTGTATCGATAGAATTACGGGAGGCTCATTCAACGGGTCATTGGACAATTCACCGCAAGCAGTCAGTAATCCAACAAACAACCAGACAAAATTACGCATTAAAAAAAATGTTGATAGGCAAATAATGGTGTTTAATTAAACGCGATTAATATAGATAAACAGCGTTCTTTTGTCAATGAAGGAGTGACAAATTTCTTGATTCCCCTTGTAAACTTGTCTATATTCGATCGCCGATTTTGGCAATCGGCTCTCGCCTTTGCACCCAATTTTTCTATCTTGAGGATATCATGTCGCTCGGAAATTTCGTACTCGTGTTGCACTCACACTTGCCTTTTGTCATCCATCACGGCAAATGGCCGCATGGTATGGAATGGCTTTTCGAAGCCGCCTCAGAAACTTATATTCCCCTTCTCAATGTTTTCAATGAACTTCTTGCTGAAGGAAAAAAGCCGAAGCTTACCATTAGCGTTACGCCGGTTTTGGCCGAACAGTTAACTCATCCTGTCTTTATCGGTGAATTCGAAAAATTTCTGGATGAAGAAATCATGCGCGCCGAACAGGATGCGACGTCATTTCCGGATTCACCAAACGAGCACAATTTGGTTTCTTTAGCTGAATTTTGGAAAAATTTCTACACCAACATCAAAAATGATTTTATTGTAAAGTATCGCCGCGATTTGATCGGAGCATTCCGATCATTGCAGGAACGCGGCTGTTTCGATATCATCACGTGTGGCGCGACGCATGGCTATTTTCCCCTGTTAGGAAAAGACTCGAACATACACGCTCAGATTAAGATGGCGGCCACAACCCACGAAAAACACTTCCATGTCAAACCTCGCGGAATATGGTTGCCGGAATGCGCCTATCGCCCGCGCTATTTCTGGAAAGCGCCTATAGCATCCTCATTGGGACAAGAACCGGCTTTACGCAAAGGTGTCGAAGAAATTCTTGACGAAAATCATATTCAATTTTTTATCGTCGATTCATCGCTCGTTCAAGGCGGCAAAGCCGTCGGTATTTACATGGGACGTTTTGAAAACTTGCGGAAATTGATGCAGCAACTAGAGAAGGAAAACCAATTCAAATCAGCGCCTGACGGTTCACATACCGTATACGAAGTTTACGGCGTAAAGTCATCGTACGAATCAAAGGCACAGCCCGTGTCAATTTTTGCACGCGACGTCGAAACTTCCATGCAGGTCTGGAGCAGTGAACAAGGTTATCCCGGCGGCGAATGGTATCTCGATTTCCACAAAAAACACCATCAAAGCGGACATCGCTATTGGCGGGTGACCAGCATTAATGCCGATCTCGGCCAGAAAGTTCACTATGAACCCGAACGCATTGACAATGCACTTAATCTGGATGCCGATCATTTCGTGCAATCCATAAAAACGGCTTTGAAAAATTTCAAAACAGCTCATGGGTATGAAGGCACGCTGACGGCTCCTTTTGATTCAGAATTGTTCGGACATTGGTGGTTTGAAGGCCCTGCTTTTCTTAAAAAAATTTTTGAACGTCTGTTAAATGAACCAGAAATTAACGTTACGAACTGCTCTGAAGTGATTGACACCCATCCGCCTGAAAAGATCATCGCTATTCCTGAAGGTTCGTGGGGCGCCGGAGGAAATCATTTTGTGTGGTTTAATCGGGACGTTGACTGGATGTGGGAATTTATATACAATGATGAAGTAAAATTGCAGGCTTGGATTGAACGTTACAGCCAGTCTACCGACTCTGAAATCCAAATGATTTTACATCAAATGGTTCGCGAGCTTTTCTTACTGGAATCTTCCGATTGGCAATTTCTTATCAGCACGCAATCGGCAAACGACTATTCTATCAAGCGATTTTCAGAACACCATCATCATTTTATTCAGTTGTCTTCGCTGTGTGAAAAAAAGGCTTCAGGACATGTTTTGTCCGACCATGAAATTACTTACCTTCATGAAATTCGTGAAAAAGATTTCATTTTTGATGAAAACAGAATCGATTTCAAATGGTTTTTGCCGGAAACAAGCTGACGTTTTGAGTGATTGCTTTTTAGGCGAATTTGCATTAGTTTACGTGACGAATTGAATATTCAATATCATTTTTTTTGGAGGACAATATTATGAAAAAAGCGGTTACAATTTTGTCAATCCTTACCTTGTTTTCTGTAACAAGCGCATCAGCGCAAATTCCGTTTGCGAATTTAGGATTTGGCGCCCGCGCAGGATCAAATACGGAAAATGGTGATTTCTTTTTTGGCGGCCAGGCATATATTGGAATTTCAAAATTCACTTTGGTTCCGAACTATGAATACACTGCCGGCGATGATGCGAAATTTCATACAATCAATATCGACGGCCAATATGAAATTTATGGCCTCGCAGTCGCCAAAATGTTCATAGGCGGCGGCTATGTAATCCAAGGCGTAAAAGCCGATAACCGCACTTTCGGTGCTGCTACTGCAAAAAATCCTTCTAATAAAGGTTTTAACGTGCAGATTGGCGGCAAAGCAGGATTAGGACCCATTGAAATTTTTGGTGTAGCAAAAATGATTCGACTTGACGTCCAAAATTTTAATGAGACTGAAGGTACAGGTACCAGTATTAAGTTTGCGTCAAAAGCTAAAACAACATACTCTTTAGTGGTTGGCGCTAATTTTAGTTTATTGTAATTTTATCCGATGCGTTTTATTTTTTTAATCTTCAGCTTGCTGCGCGTAAGCTGAAGATTGTTTATTTTATACTGTGATGAAGGAGTTACTATGGCTGTAAAGACCAAAGGAGCGGATTACTTTGATATGGATTCGCTCTTGTCCGATGAAGAGAAATTGACCCGTGATACCGTACGCGAATTTGTTGATGATCAAATCATTCCTATAATCGAAGAGCATAATCGCAACGGCACATTTCCGATGAATCTTGTCGGTCATATGGCAGAGTTAGGTGTATTTGGAGCTAATTTACCTGAAGAATATGGATGCGCCGGTATGAACAATGTCGCGTACGGATTGATCATGCAGGAATTGGAACGTGGAGATAGCGGCGTACGCAGTTTTGCTTCCGTTCAAGGCGCTTTGGTCATGTATCCGATTTATGCTTACGGATCTGAAGAACAAAGACGTACCTGGCTGCCGAAATTAGCCAAAGGTGAAAAAATCGGTTGTTTCGGCTTGACCGAGCCCGATCACGGATCCGATCCTGGCGGTATGAAAACACGTGCTGTCAAAGACGGAAAACACTATATCCTCAATGGCGCCAAAATGTGGATTACCAACGGGACGATCTCTGATATCGCCGTAGTTTGGGCTAAATTGGACGGCGTCATTCGGGGCTTTCTTGTCGAAAAAGGAACGCCGGGATTTTCCGCTCCGGAAATGAAAGGCAAATTTTCACTGCGCGCTTCGGTAACCAGCGAATTAGTGCTACAGGATGTTCGTATTCCTGAGTCCAATATTCTACCCAATGGCGAAGGTCTCAAAGCTCCCCTTGGGTGTTTAACACAAGCCCGGTATGGCATTGCCTGGGGAGCCCTTGGAGCAGCTATGGCCTGTTATGAAGCGTCATTGAAATATGCTAAAGAACGCATTCAATTCGACAAACCGATTGCGGGTTTTCAATTGATCCAGGAAAAGCTCGCCTATATGATTACAGAAATTACCAAAGGCCAGTTGCTTGTATTACAATTAGGACGTCTTAAAGACAAAAACATAATGAAATTTAATCAAGTATCGATGGCCAAACGTAACAACGTCTATATCGCACTTGAAATTGCCCGTATGGCCAGAGATATCCACGGCGCGAATGGTATTATCGATGAATACCCGGTAATTCGCCATATGATGAATCTTGAGTCGGTTAAAACCTATGAAGGAACGCACGACATTCACACACTCATCATCGGTGAAAGTGTAACAGGAATTCCGGCGTACAAGTAAATTTTAAATCTTTTAATCTCGTCGGGAAAAATAATTATGAACCCCTGTTCGAATTGCGGAACACAGAATAGCGATGCAGCCACTTTTTGTATCAATTGCGGTTCTTCGCTCGAGAAAAAAACATCTTCAGAAGTTGCCACCTCTATTCCTCCGCCTCAAGCTAATGTAACGCCCCAAAGTGCCAGCGGCCGCGCCATTGCCGCCCTCATCCTTGGATTGTTATCTATAGTTTTTTCGTGCGGTCCGGTCACCGGCATTGCGGGAATAGTATTAGCCAATCAGGAACTTAATGCTATTCGCAATGGTAGTGCGCCTGAGGCAGGAAAAACACTTGCGCAAATCGGAATGTGGACAGGTTGGATCGGAACCATAGCGTGTGGATTATTCTGGATTGCCTACATCGCTATTATCGTTCTGGCCATCGGTTTCGGCGGTTTCCGCTAACATCAGCGAAAGAACTCCGTTTATGAAAATGTGTCCGGAATGCACGACCAATAATCCGGATGAGGCCGTACAATGTTCGCGATGCGAATACCGTTTTCCTCCCCCAAAACGGCAGTATGATTATCCCAAAGATACTATCACCCGTATCGAAGACCATTCAGCATCCCTGCGCGCAAAAGTAGCTGCAGTTACGGCTATTATTGCGATGATTTTGATGGTATCGATGACGCTGACCGTATGCTCGCCTTTGCCCGGTTTAATCAGTATGTTTATGGGTTATAGCGAAATGAAAGCCATCAAAGACAAAAAAAAGTATTCGTCATCTGGAGAGAAATACGCTTCATTTGCAATTTGGTGCGGGTGGATTTCGGTATCGGTCGGCGGGCTGATGATTATTCTGGGTGTAACCGTATCAACGTGGTTTTTTCAGTGGTTCCGAGATGTCCGGAATTTGCAGTAACGTAGTTCTAGTACGATTCTTTATCGGTTGGAAATTGCCGCCCTTTGACGTCATCACGATAGGCTTTGAAAGCTTCTCGCATAGCAGAACCCAATTCGGCATATTTTCGAACAAATCGGGGATGGAACTTATCATAGAGGCCTAACATATCGTAGCTTACCAATACTTGTCCGTCGCAATAAGGACCGGCTCCGATTCCGATGGTAGGTATTGACAGAGATTCACTGATTTTCTTTCCAAGTTCGGCTGGAATTTTTTCGAGCACCATCGCAAATACGCCGGCATCTTCCAATGTTTTTGCATCGTACAAAATCTTATCTGCTTCTGAGCCTGAGACACCGCGTGTACGATAAGTCCCAAATTGATGAATCGACTGAGGAGTCAGACCAAGATGCCCCATTACAGGAATACCGACTTCCACAAGCCGCTTAATGGTTGGCAAAAATTCCAACCCGCCTTCGAGTTTAACGCCTTCAGCATGCGCTTCCTGCATAAATCTCCCGGCATTTCTCAACGCTTCGTCCGTATTGATCTGGTAACTCATGAACGGCATATCGGCAATAACTAGACCGCGCTTGACAGCTTTTGCAACAACACGAACATGATAAAGCATCTCCTCCATGGTCACCGGAAGCGTTGTCTCATTACCGGCAAATACCATGCTGGCTGAATCCCCGACAATGATCAGATCGATCTCGGCATCATCAAGCAATTCCGCCATTGTAAAATCATAAGCCGTAAGGCTTGCGATTTTTTCACCGGCTTGCTTCATTTTTCGAAGCTGTTCGGTAGTAATTTTGTTGATAGACTTGTGTGTAGACATGAATGCAATTGAAGTAGGAAAGCTATTTAAAAAACATCGATTCGAGCTTACGCAATGACTAATTCGTGAGAAACATTTTTAATCACCTGGTCAATGACCCCACCTCCCAAAACCTCGTCATCATTATAAAACACTACCGACTGGCCGGGAGTGATGGCTCGTTGAGCTTCGTCAAAAATGATTTGGATATCGCCATTATCGCGTGCTGTCATTATCCCGTCGTGACCGATATCATTATACCTGATTTTAGCCGTAACAGGAATATCGTCTTCAATGGAATCATGCCGTATGAGGTTTACTTCCCGCGCGGTCAATCCCTGTGCCAATAAATCGTCCTTCCGACCGACATGAATCACATTGTCCTTGGCATTAATACTGGTAACGTACACCGGTTCATTCATCGCGACGCCGACGCCGCGGCGCTGGCCGATGGTATAGAATGCATAACCATCATGCTCACCGACGGTTTTGCCGTCGAGCGTTTTGATTTGCCCGTGAGCGAGATTTTCAGAAAGGTTTTTGACTTTTTCTTTTAAAAAGCGATTGTAGTTGTTGTCGGTAATAAAACAAATCTCCTGGCTTTCGCGTTTTTTGGCCGTACGCAAACCGATTTTTTCTCCATACGTACGTACTTCATCTTTTGTCATTTCACCGACAGGAAACAGCGTCATGGCCAGGGCTTTTTGACGAATACCCCATAAGGCGTATGATTGGTCTTTTTTCAGATTGTAACTTTTACGAAGCGTAAATTTCTGAAGACGCTCATCATACACCGAACGCGCATAGTGCCCCGTTGCGACATAATCGGCGTCGAGGTGTTTGGCTTTCGTCAGAAACGTTCCCCATTTGATGTGCTTGTTACACATAACGCAAGGATTGGGCGTACGTCCTTCAAGATATTCATTGACGAAATTATCGATAACTGCGCGTCCGAATTCCTCACTGAGATTCCAAACATAATGCGGCGCGTCTAATTGCGCACATACCATCCGTGCATCATGAATAGTATCGATTGAACAACAGCCGCTCTCGCGATTAATTTCACCGCCACCTACTTCGGCATAGTCCCAGAGCTTCATCGTCACTCCGATGACTTCGTATCCCTGTTCTTTCAATAGCGCCGCCGTAACCGAACTATCGACACCGCCGCTCATCGCGACGACAACACGTTTCTTATTTTTTATAATGACATCCATCGAAAAACGTTACCGTACAAATTAAAAATTCATATGAAAACCAATTTGCAAATTATCAAAATTTTTACGTTCGCCAAGATGATTTGCAAATCGCATAACTTGGTATTTGATGTCCATTCCGTACGAACTAAGCCCCGGTTTGCCAAAATCGGCGCCAAAACCTGCGACAGCATTCCATGTAAATTGCGAGCTCTTATGATCGGCTGGCAATTCGCTTCTTGACAAATCACCGTCGATATACCATCCGTATACGCCGCCCGCACCAGCTAAAATAAATGGGCGAAACGTATTGGTCAGGCTTTCGCCCAACACGCGACGCTTTACCTGGAAAGTAAGAGGCAAAATCAAAATCGTCTCGGCATTGATAGTATTTCCAAGATAATCTACCAGTTCGTTTTTACCTTTAACCCAGAACATATTCAATTCCGTGCTGAGGTAGGTATAGGGCGCCATTTTAATATTACGATTCCCGCCTAATACAAAACCCGAAGTGGAGATTTGAACATTGAATCCCCATGAATTGTTGATTTTTTCATCCCCGGTGGCATACATGTCATCATCTGCAATTTGGCCGGAGACAGCTTGTTTTTTCTCATCCTGTGCACTGGCCATGAACGGCTTTAAGCTCAGGCACAGAAATACCATTAAAAATAATAATGTCTTCATTTTATACCTTTCACGAATTTACGGATCGTTTAATTTTTTTGACGATTTTGACTTCCGTGCCGTTTAATCCAGTTTTGAAATCGACTTCGTCCATAATAGACTTCAAAATAAAAATGCCTCTCCCGCTTTCTTTTAATAAATTCTGCGGATCCAAAGGGTTATCGATCGACAACGGATCGAATCCTTTGCCATCGTCTTTAATATACACGCGCAATACGTCATGATCGAAATAAAAACTAATCGTCACTTTTTTCGAGTGATCGAATTTATTGCCGTGAATGATGGCATTATTTGACACTTCCGTAATGGCGATTGCAAGGTTATCGCGGTCGTCTTCATTGAGCTGAAATTCATCCGCCACTCGTTCTGTCAACGATTCGACGTCGGCTAGCTTTTCCAAAAGACTCGGAATAATCAATTGATAATCCGGAGCTCTGAGTTCACCGGCAGGAATATATTTGGGATCGGCCATCCGTTTCCTTTTACTTCGTTCCGTACAACCGATCACCGGCGTCGCCCAAACCCGGGACAATATAGCCGCGTTCATTCAATTGGCGGTCGACACTGGCCGTATAAATTGGCACGTCCGGATGATCCTGGTACATTTTTTTTACTCCTTCCGGAGCAGCAACCAACGACAAACATTTAACCTGGCTGGCCTTATGCTTTTTCAGGATCGTAACGGCCGCCGAAGAACTTCCGCCAGTAGCCAGCATCGGATCCAAAAGGATCACAACGGACTGGTCGAGCGTAGAGGGAAATTTAGCATAATATTCCACAGGCTCAAGGGTTTTCTCATCTCGGTAAAGCCCGATATGACCCACGTTCGCATTGGGTATAAGGTCCAATGCCCCATCCAACATGCCCAACCCCGCACGCAGCACGGGTACCAATACAACGTGACTCGCTAAAATTGTAGAACGTGTTTTTTCCAGTGGCGTCTCAATCTCTGTTTCCATAGTCGGCAAATCTTCCGTTATTTCGAACAACATGAGCGCGGTGATTTCGCTCAATAATTTACGAAATTCACGATGATTGGTATGCTTATCGCGCAAATAGGTCAACTTTTGCTGTACCAATGGATGATGAATCACTCGCACATTCGGAACCATACAACCTCTTTACTTGTCTAATCGTAATAATAAGTAAATTCTTTTTTGGACATCCAACCCCGCAAAACATTACTCACATTGTCCTGTACCAAACCACGATTGAACTGATGCACAAATATTGGGAAACGCGGCTTCAGTGTGATGCCCTTCCTGCCTAACGTACGTTCAATTTCAACCAATTTTGGAAATGGTTTTGACCAATCAATGCCATCATAACCTTCGTAAATATTGCCAATATCCGAAACTCCCACGGCTACTGAATCATACCATGAAGCCGGCGCATTGGCCGGTATCGAGACCACCATATCCGGCATAGTACTTTTTACTGACGCAATCAAATCCTGAAATTCCCTAACTTTTAACGGTGCATCGGTTTTATCATTCTCGCGGTACACCATCTGCAGCATGACGGATTGAATATGTCCGTACTTGCCGTGAACTTCAGCGATGGCTTCGATCGTCGCTTTGCGTTGATCCTGAGTTTCGCCGGCGCCAATTAACAGGCCGGTAGTTACCGGAACGCCCAGCAATCCGGCATCCGATAACGTCTCCATTTTATCATCGATACTTTTTCCTGTTTGAAATTGCTGAGCAAAATCCGTGCTGATGTTTTCAAGTAATAATTTAACCGACGTAATATAAGGCGCTAACGCTTCGATCTCTGAATAGGACATCGGTCCGATATCGATCGACGGAAGCAACTGATTCTCTAATACTAATTGACAAATGTCCCTGACATAGTGGACAAATGACGCATACCCGCGTTCTGACCATTGCTGTCTTACAGAATCAATTCTATTAAGGTATTGACCTGCGCTGAGAGTAACTTCACATATTCCGGTATCAAAATACTCTCTCACCAAGTCTTCAATTTCATCGAATGTCAGTAGTTTTCCGTCATCCTGTTTGAAAGTGCAATAGTTACAGGAGGCGCCGCAGGTTCGCGTCAGCGGAATTAACAAGGTGTGAGAATACGTAAGTGTGGATGGCGTCATTCAGGAGCTTTCAACTTTCAACAGGAGGTTGCACATAGTGGATTGGGAGGACTACGTGAATTTGCGTGCCTTGATCTTTACCGGCACTTTCTGCCCACGTTTTGCCGTTATGCTGTTCGATAGTACCACGGATAATGGTAAGACCAAGACCGCTGCCGCCGCCCAGAAATTTATGTTTGCTCGTACGATGTTGATCTGCATCGCCTAATTGATAAAATTTCTCAAAAATCTTCTCTAGCTCTTCCTTCGGAATACCAATTCCATTATCCTTACAAATAATATGCAGTTGATCGTGCTCGAGAAATCCACGCAGTTCGATAGTTTGCCCATCTTTGGAGTATTTCATTGCGTTGCTGATCAGATTCATGAATACCTGCGCCAATCGATTGCGGTCGCCTTCAATTCTTACGTCCGGAATGGTATTGGCAATAGTTTGTTTGCGTTCCTGTAAAAATAATTTAAAATCAGCAACCATCTCCTCCGCGAGCTCGCGCATACTGAATTCGCTGATGTCCAGTTTCAATTGTAGTGCATCGATGCGTAGCACCGCAAGCACGTCCTCAATCAGATCAATCAATCGTGTCGTGCCTTTATAGGCATTTTCAACAATTTCTTTTTGATCATTCTGCATATCGCCGATAGCACCGGATAACAAAAGCTCCAGATTTCCAGAAATGATCGACGCCGGTGTGCGCAGTTCATGGCTCGAAATAACCATGAAACGTGTTTTGAGTTTATCGAGACGTTTTAATTCATCGTAACTGCGTTCAAGTTCGGCATTCTTAATTTTGAGTTCATCAAGTAAACGAAAATTGTACTTGGTAGTTTCATAGTGTTCCACGGCCCGCCGTACGGTCATGACGATTTCTTCACGGCTCCACGGTTTCGTCACATAGCGGTAAACGTGTCCCATGTTGATGGCGTCAACCAATGCATTGATATCGGTATAGCCTGTCAGGAGAATTCGAATAGTGTGAGGATATTTTTCGCGCGCTCGCTGAAAAAGTTCGACACCAGTCATTTCCGGCATCCGTTGATCGCTCACAATGACAGCAAATTCCTTCGTCTCAAGAAGCCTTAATGCTTCAGCCGCGCTATTAGCCGTGAAAACGTTATATTCGCGACGAAATGTACGCTTCAATAAATCAAGGTTATCGATTTCATCATCCACAACCAAAATGTCTTGCATCGGTTTTGGGATATCCATCGGTGCAGTATTCACTGATAAATCGGTCACAGTGTTTTTCCTAAGAGTGTATTGGAACGCTTACCACCGCAAACGCATGGTAAGAATATATCCTTTGGAAACTGGCACGTAAGTGAGTTCCATTTTATCATCAAATTTGAATAAATGTGCATCGACATACGCATCCACCAAACTTAATAAGTGACTGATGGCAAAAAACCATCCGTATAAATTACGCGCATTCAGCGCATCATCCAAATCGCCGGTAAGCGAATTGAAACTTGAGTTTAATCGTGCTCGTTGATCTACAGTCAGGAACGGATCGTTTTTTAATTGCCGGTCAATGTCTTTTCGTTTTTTTTCGATCCGTGTAACTTTTTTATCTTTTTGATGATAAATGAGCAACATGCTGACGTCCGTCACGGCAAATAATCCCGCTTTCAAGGGTTGCTCATTGTATAATTGCCCCCATCCCGGTATTACCAGCGAGCGTCCGACCGCACCCCACGGCGATTTGAACAACGAATCTCCGACAAATCCCAACGTTTTGGTCTTCTCATCCGTTTTCAAAATCAATGAATCTCGGCGTGATTTGGGCAAAAACCCAGTCGAATCTTCAGGCCAGCCAAAATGAATACCTGAACGGGTCGAGTCTTTCTCCTGACCCTGGGCAAACCCCAGAGAACTTAACAATATGAGAAAAATCGCGCGCGAAATCAATGCTCGGAAAAGGTTATACATCGGCTAAGACCCGAATGTGCGCTTCGACCGACTCGGCCAGAGCTTGTAAATGGTAACCGCCTTCGAGTACGGAAATAATTCTCGAGGAACATACCGATCGTGCTAATTCCTTGATCATCGTACTCATTTCGGCAAATCCTTGCGTAGTTACTTTCATTTGCGCCAACGGATCTTTCTCGTGCGCGTCAAAACCTGCCGAAATCAAAATTAATTCGGGTTGAAATTTTTCAACGGCATCACGGATTTCTATATTAAAAAGTCTGAGATATTCCGAGTCAGTACTGCCGGCCGACATTGGAAAATTTAGCGTCAGTCCTTTTCCCTCTCCTCCACCTATCTCATTCTTCCTTCCTGTTCCAGGATACAATGGCCACTGATGCAAACTTATATACATGACTGTCGGGTCCGTCCAAAATATCTCTTGTGTACCGTTGCCATGATGGACATCCCAATCCACAATCAAAACTTTGCCAATGTTGTATTGTTTTTGTGCATACCGTGCCGCAAGAGCAACGTTGTTAAATAAACAAAACCCCATGGCACGATTACTCTCAGCATGATGCCCCGGGGGTCTTACGGCACAAAAAACATTTTTAACTTGCCTTTGCATGACGGCATCAACCGCTGCTATTGCCCCTCCGCAGGCTGTCAAGCTCGCAGAATATGAAAATGAATTGACATAGGTGTCGGCGTCGAGAAAGGCGTGACCGGAAGAGGCTTTTTGAATCCGCCGGATATGTTCGGGTGTGTGTATCAACTGAATCAACGAAATCTCCGCTTCGAGCGGCGTTATCATCTTCAATTCCTGTACCAAGCTGCTTTCTTCCAGCCGTTGCAGAATGTGACGCAGCCGGTCTGGATTTTCAGGATGATATCCCTGCGCCTCATGAGACTGGTACGCAGCATGATACACGAATCCGGTTGCCATTGTTATGCCGGCTTTTCATCGTGAAAACTTTTTACTGCTTTATCAACATTTTCAAATGTTTTAAATATTTTCATCAACTGAGTAATCATCAATAAGCTCTCAACTTTTTCGGCTACCGATGACAATCGCAGATCGCCTCCACCGTTTTTCATTGTAGTCAGGCTGGACATCAACGCCCCGAGTCCTGAACTGTTCATCCATTTGACCTGTCCTAAATCCAATACAACTCTTTTGACACCTACAGCGGCTAATTCTTTTACCCGATCATGGATCTCAGTTGTTTCACTGCCTCCCATCAGTTTGCCTTTAATCACCAGCACGTACACATCTCCGTGAACTTCCTCTTTGTAGCTCATATTGCCTCGCTTCGTTAGGAGTTAAATAGTTTGTTTACGATTGTTTTTAAAGTTGGTTGTATCAAGATTTGAATTCAATAGACAGGTCCGAAACGACATATATTAAATGTGCACATATCCAAATTTGCATTCAAGTTTTATTTTGTCAGTCAATCGTTGCATTGCGGAGTTTGAATTTCAGTTTGATCAAAACGGCAATGGCCAAAACAATGACCGCGACAACCGCTAGCGACCATAAAGCGTTATCATTGCGTTCTACAGAACTGCTGATGTTCATATGAAATACAGGACGGGAAAGCAATTGTTCTATATCATAGTTCCACGACGCGGTATCAAGGTGAAATTGATTGGCATTAGTCTCAATAATTTTGCCTGGCATTATAACTACAAATTGATATTCAACATCGGCTAACAATACCTTCGCCGTTGCCATGTCACTTTTCAGATCGGAATTCTGAATATCCTGCGTTACAAAATTTGCCGAAAAGTCTTCGGTATAATTATACGAATTATTTTTACGATTAAGTTGAACCTTACCGAATGGATCATCCGAAACACCTTCAGGTGGAATGATTTTTGATGCGGTCAAATAAAAATTGTTCCTATCGACACGCTCGACCAAATGATATCCATAACTTTGAAAAAAATCACGCTTGTTCTGCGCTGATTCTTTTTCATCAACGCTGTAATTCAGTTCAATGGTCCGGTTTACTGAACAGTCTTCATAAACCGTCGTATGCACGACGGCTTTATAGCCCGATAATGTTGACTGCGCTTCCAATGAAGACACAGCAAGGCATAACAATAAATAAAAACGCAATGGCCGGCTTCTTTCTTAATGTAAATGACATTACTTTTGGGTCACTAATATAATTTTTTCATCTCACTTAATCAATCGAATACGTCAACTGCTTTTCTATAAGTGAAATAATTTGACATTATTTCACATTTCGTTTATATTGCGCTTGTTCAAAAATTACTGAAAAAAAACATGCCCGTTACCATTAACGACGTTAAAAAAATTGCTTCACTAGCTTATCTGGAGTTTACTTCAGAAGAAACCGAAAGGTATTGTGGACAATTGAACCAGATATTACAATACGTCGAAAAATTGAATCAACTCGATACATCGAACGTAGAGATTACTTATCATCCGATTACTTATCCAGACGTTTTCAGAGAGGATGAAGTGCAGCCGTGTCTGCCGGTCGATCAAGCGCTCCGAAACGCGCCTGACAAAAACTGGCAGTACATAGTGGTACCTAAAGTTGTCAGCTAACCACCAGGAGACACGGAAACCGTGTCTCCTTTTTTTGTGCCTTTTTGTAAATGATCTAATCTAGAAATTCTATACAATCACGGTAATTATGAAATCAAAAAAACCTTCCAAGCGTCAGACCAAATATGTATTTGTCACCGGTGGTGTGATTTCTTCCCTGGGTAAGGGCATTGCAGCGGCCAGCCTTGGCATGCTCCTGAAAGCTCGCGGGCTCTCCGTTACGATTCAAAAATTTGATCCGTATATCAATGTAGACCCGGGCACCATGAGCCCATACCAACATGGTGAAGTGTTCGTAACGGATGACGGCGCGGAAACCGACCTTGATCTCGGACACTATGAGCGTTTTATTGACGTCAACATGAGTTCGAAAAACAGCCATACGACCGGTAAAATTTATAAAACGGTCATCGATCGTGAGCGCCGTGGTGATTATTTGGGTGCAACCGTGCAGGTCATTCCACACATTACGGATGAGATCAAATCCCGCATTAAGAGCCTCGCGGCTGAAGGTTATGATGTTATCATTACGGAAATTGGCGGAACGGTCGGCGACATAGAGAGTTTGCCGTTCTTAGAGTCAATTCGCCAATTTTGTCTCGAAGTTGGCCCGAAAAACACCGTCAATATTCACGTAACTCTGGTTCCGTTTATCAAAGCGTCGGACGAATTAAAAACCAAGCCAACTCAACACAGTGTAATGAAATTGCGTGAAATCGGTATTCAACCCGACATTTTACTCTGCCGTGCCGAGAAAACGCTTTCAAAAGATCTCCGGGCCAAAATCGCCTTATTTTGTAATGTTCATCCCGATGCCGTGATTGAGGCATCGGACGTTCAGTCGATTTACGAAGTACCGTTGATCATGCATCAAAATGGTCTTGATCAGTTGGTGCTGAAACAATTAAACATTCGCACTCACGATCTGGATCTTGCATCGTGGAATAACTTGGTTGATCGTGTTTATCATCCCAAACGACACGTACGGATTGCTGTATGCGGGAAATACACCGGATTGCCGGACGCTTACAAAAGCATTATTGAATCGTTCATTCATGGCGGTGTTGAAAATAATGGCAAGGTCGAAATTGAGTGGATCGATTCCGTTAAACTTGAAGACGGCCAACCGATCGCTCCTTATTTTGCCAATGTGGACGGAATATTGGTACCCGGCGGTTTCGGATCACGCGGTATTGAAGGCATGATCAAGGCTATACAGTTTGCCAGAGAAAATAAAATTCCTTTCTTCGGAATATGCCTTGGTATGCAGTGTGCAAGCATCGAGTTTGCCCGAAATGTCGCAGGACTCACAGGAGCCAATAGCAGCGAGTTCTTTAAGCGTTCAAAATATCCCGTTATTGATTTGATGGAGTCTCAGCGCGACGTTAAAGAAATGGGCGCTACAATGCGCCTCGGCGCATATCCGTGCGTTTTGAAGAAAGATTCGAAAGCTTTTCATGCGTATGCTAATGATGTCATTAGCGAACGGCATCGCCATCGTTTCGAATTTAACAATGCCTTTATCGATACATTTCAATCCAACGGAATGGTATTTTCCGGTATGTCGCCGGATCATAAGCTTGTTGAAATTATCGAGCTTACGGGTCATCCTTGGTTTGTTGGCGTGCAATTTCATCCTGAATTGAAATCACGTGCGATCAAAGCACATCCTCTCTTTCGGGAATTTGTCAAAGCGGCTCTGCTTCATCAGACAAAACGCATGGAAAACTCGAGCACGCAGGTTTTTGAAAAAAACCTACAACGTGAATTGGTTACGGCGTAACCGGTTTTGGCTATGCCCCACACATTATCCTCGGACTTTCTCATTGTTGGATCAGGCATTGGCGGATTATCGGCCGCTTTAAAATGTGCCTTTCTCGGGACAGTCCATGTCATCACCAAAAAAAGTGACACGGAAAGCAATACGAATTATGCTCAGGGAGGAATTGCGTCCGTTATCGCACAAGATGACAGTTTTGATTTACATGTTGAAGACACGCTCAAAGCCGGTGCCGGGCTTTGTCATCGTACAGCCGTTGAATTGATTGTAAGAAAAGGCCCGGATGCAATTCAGGAACTGGTACAGCTGGGCGTTGAATTTACACGTATTCATGACCATCTCGATCTGGGCCGCGAAGGCGGGCATTCCAAACATCGAATCGTCCACGCACACGACTTGACTGGGCGTGAAATTGAGCGGGCGTTGGTTCATGCCGTAAAAAATCATCCGAATATCCGCGTTTTTGAAAATCATATCGCGCTCGAAATTCTAACCGAACATCATTTAAAAAAAGTATCTTCAGCGATAACCGCATTCGGGGTGTATGCATTGGATATCGAAGCCAATCGCGTCAAAACTTTTTTATCGAAAATTACAATTCTATCAACCGGCGGATGTGGTCAAGTTTACAAACATACCACTAATCCAAAAATTGCTACCGGTGACGGAATTGCTATGGCGTATCGTGCAGGCGCTCGTGTCGGTAATCTTGAGTTCATGCAATTCCACCCTACATCATTGTATCATCCTGATGGTCAATCATTTCTTATTAGCGAGGCCGTTCGTGGTTTTGGCGCCCATTTGATCAATGCATCCGGTGAACGTTTTATGGAGCGGTACAGCCCGATGAAAGAACTCGCGCCCAGAGATATCGTAGCCAGAGCGATCGATGCCGAGATGAAAAAACGCGGTGAAAATTGCGTCTTTCTGAATTTGACACATATCGAAGCCGATAAGATTATCGAACATTTTCCCAACATTCACCGGCGTTGTTTGGAATATAAAATTGATATCACGCGCGAACCTATTCCTGTCGTTCCTGCGGCGCATTATATGTGCGGTGGCGTTGTAACAACTTTGAAAGGCGAAACCGATATTCGGCGGCTTTATGCCTGTGGAGAAGTGTCTTTAACCGGCGTACACGGCGCCAATCGTCTCGCAAGCAACTCTTTGCTCGAAGCGGTTGTTTTTGCCAATCAAGTCTTTCAAAGCACTCAAGAATTGATGACGAAAGACTCCATAGAGCTAGTCGACTTCCCGGAATGGGATGATAGCGGAACTTTTAGCACGGAAGAATGGGTTTTGATCGAACATAATTTAGAAGAAATCCAGCAAATCATGTGGAATTACGTAGGAATAGTTCGATCGGATTTGCGATTGGAGAGAGCAGAAAGACGCGTTCAGCTCATATCGGATGAAATTGAAAATTTTTACAAAAAAACCAAAGTTACGGAAGGGCTTATTGAATTGCGCAATATTGCCAAAGTAGCAAAACTGATTATCCGATGTGCTAAATTAAGAAAGGAAAGTCGTGGCCTTCATTACAATACCGATTATCCTAATTCCAATGATGCTTGCCTGAACGATACGATTATCCACAACGTTTAATTACGGCCACAGTTTTGAATCGATAACTGCATTGAAATATTTCCGATCGGTACGCATAATCTCGTATGAAAACACAGACAGTCCGGCCGGTTTCCATTTTTTCAATGCTTTGATCTTCTCACGCATAAGTGCGGAATTTTGATTATAGATCGCGACTCCTATCCAAATTTTTTTTGAGAAAATCGAATCTCCGGCGGCTGTTTTTGCTTCTCGTATCCGATTTTCAAATAATAATTGATCCACTGCATAGTTCATCATAACAGCCTGATCAAGAATTCCCTTTTGCAGCCATACAATCCAGTCTTGCATTACTTTATCGTGAGCCTCCGCCAAATCAGCAAATACTGCCGCAGTCACCATCACTTCCGATTTTAATGATTTAGTCTTGTTATAGATTTTTTCAACAAAATGAGTTAATTCGTTCCTGCGAAATTCAGACCATTTTTTTTGGATCCATGCAGAACGGTCAATATCTTCTTTTGTTTGAGCATTTCTAGTAAGACTATCCAGTGTCAGTGGATCCTGGCCATATTCCAGAACAAATTTTGAACGCATTGACTGTGAATAATCATACTGATTCCCAGGATAACGAATATAATCCAGGTGGATACCGTCGAGTTGATAGTGATCCAACAATTCCGTTATAATATTCAAAAAAGAGTTTTGAAATTCATCATCGCCTGGTGAAAGAAATATCCCTTCATACTTTTTAGCTATCAGACGATTAGTACCTTCATCCACCATTGATAAATTCTCCGCTGAAACAGCGCTCCATTCCGGATGTTCAAAAATGACGTGATCCTTACTCAAAGGATCACGTTCGGCGGACCATACATAAAAAACATTCAACCAGGCGTGGATTTTAAATTTTTGTCCGTGTGCTTTTTCTAGTAAGTAAGCAAGCGGGTCGAAATCGGTCGCCAATCCTTCAGCTTTAGGCAAAATCCGGCTGTTGTAAAAAGCATCACCGCGACCGCGAACTTGAATAAACAAGTCAGTGAAATTCCCTTTGTGTGCATCGTTCAAAAGTTGATCAATCGTACTTTTTGATTTCAGAATATCCCGTACGACCCACAAAGCTTTGGCCTTCCCTTCATTATTTGCTCTCAAACAATCTAAAGAAAGAAAAAAACAACAACTTGTTAAAAAGATAATTCTCATAAGCTATGATGGTTATAACAAATAAAAAAGGCAATCAAAAATTTGATTGCCTTTTAACTAAGCTTTTTAATCCGTTTTATTTTGAAAACGTAGTTTCTTCATAGAATTCGCAACGACGTTTTTTTCCGATACGCACAGTGGCTAACCGATCCGGAGCGATTCTTTTAGCAGTGCATTTATGGGTGGCCAAAATCAAATGAGCGCAGATAGTTTTCTTACCATGATTGTAGCATTGCACTTTCGACATTAATTCATTTTCAGATACTTGTGCGTCTGATGCGGAAGTAACGGTTTCACTTTTTTTAGCCGGTTTTTCTTTGGCAATTTTACTATGCGCTGATTTGGAAGCTTTGGCGACATGTTTTTCTTTTGCCGGCTTGCTGGCCGCACTTTTCTTCGAAACAGTCTTTTTCGCTTTTTTCTCTTCTTTGTCTTCTTTTTTCTTCGTCGACATATCCGGGAACCTTTACATTAGAAATGAACTATTTCGATTTCTGGAGTTCTTCTTTTTTTGCTTTAATACGTTCGGCCAAGCTCAGTTTGCGTTTTTCTTTCGCTTCTTTTTCCTCAGCCGCTTTAGTTTGACGATCAATATGTACATTTTCATAACCAACAATTTCTAAAATCGCCAAATGTGCAGCATCGCCTTTACGCTGGCCCAATTTTAATACACGCGTATAACCGCCGCCGGTATATTTCGGATTCTTAGTCTGGCGTTGTGTATCAAGTTCTTTCAATTTGGGACCAATTTCTTCGATCAATTCAGTAATGACCGTACGTTGAGTCAATTTCTTATCATCGACATTTTTATTGGTCAAAAGCAGTTTTTTCTTTCCTAAACGGCTGATCAAAATGCGGCGTGCAGCAAGATCACCTTGTTTGGCATACATCAGAAGCCGTTCTACGGCTCCACGAGCCGCTTTGGCTTTGGGCAACGTCGTTACAATCCGTTTATGGCGGAAAAGTTCATTGCAAAGATTTTTTAATAAAGCTTTGCGATGAGAAGCCGTCTTGCCAAGCTTTGCAACTTTTTTACCATGTCTCATGATTCTAATCCTATATCAAAAATTTATAAATTATTCTTCGCCGTTGTAATACTTCGAAACGTCCATCCCGAAATGCATTCCGCGCTCTTCCAGAATCTTATTCAGTTCCGTAAGTGACTTACGTCCGAAATTACGGTACTTAAGCATTTCAGATTCGTTTTTGCTGACGAGATCACCGATAGTTTTGATTCCAGCTGCACGCAAGCAATTATGCGAACGCACGGATAATTCGAGCTCATCAACACTCATCTTCAGCATTTGGCGAATTCTGGAAATTTCTTTGTCTTCAAGTTCGCTTTCCTGTGATTCTTCTTCGATTTCAAAATTGATGAACAATTGAATATGATCACGGAGTAAGCGGGCACTGATCGTCAATGCGTCGTCCGGAGTAATGCTGCCGTCAGTTGTAATTTCAATGATCAGTTTTTCAAAATCAGTATGTTGACCGACGCGGGTACTTTCGATCGTGTAGCGAACATTCTTGATCGGATTGAAAATCGAATCAATCGGAATGGTCCCAATCGGCATATCCGGAAATTTGTTTTCTTCGGACGGAACCCATCCTTTGCCACGGCCAATGCGAAGCTCAATTTGAAAATTCGCTTCTTTTGACAACGTGGCAATATGCAATTCAGGATTGAGCACTTCAAAGTCTACGCCATTGGATGCTTTTTGAACGTCGGCGGCAGTAAAAGCTCCGGGACCTTTTAAGTGCACAACAATTTTGTCCGGTTTTTTGTTGTGTAATTTAAAACGAACGCTCTTCAAATTAAGAACGATTTCCGACACATCTTCCGCTACGCCGGGTATAGTTGAAAATTCATGCAATACACCATCGACTTTGATGGATGTAATTGCAGCACCCGGCAACGATGACAATAATACGCGGCGAAGCGAATTACCTATCGTGACGCCAAAACCTCTTTCCAGCGGTTGCACGATAAATTTGCCATACGTAGTCGTATATGTGGATTCGTCTAATTCGATGCGCTCCGGCATCTGGAGTCCAGCCCAGTTTTGCACTCTTGAATCTCCTTCTTTAGAGATTGACAACTTGGGTTATCTATAATTGACAACCAATAACAATCATTTATTTGGAATATAATTCTACGATCAATTGTTCTTTGACGTCCAGCGGAATTTGTTCACGCTCAGGCATCGACACAAAACGACCTTTCAAACCGGCCTTATCAACATCGATCCAATTAAGCTGCTGGGCATCTTTTTGACGTTTGAGCGAATTATGGATCAATGCCAATTTTTTGCTCTTTTCGCGAATAGAAATCTCATTGCCCGGCTTTACTTGGAACGATGGAATGGTCACCAAGCGACCGTTAACTTCCACGTGGCGATGAAGTACTAACTGGCGAGCTTGTGATCTTGAACTCGCAAAACCCAGCCGGTATACCATATTATCCAAACGGCTTTCAAGTAATTGCAACAACACAACGCCAGTCACGCCTTTTTTACGTTCAGCACGGGCAAAATAGCCTCGGAATTGCCCTTCCAATACACCGTAAATACGACGAACTTTCTGTTTTTCACGAAGCTGGATGCTGTAGCCGGAAGGTTTAGAGCGTTTGTCGCCATGTTCGCCCGGAGGATAGTTCCGTTTTTCAACGGGACATTTATCGGTCAAACATTTTGAACCTTTTAAAAAAAGCTTTTCACCTTCGCGCCGGCACAATTTGCAAACGGCTTCCGTATATCTGGCCATTGAAATCTCCTATTTCAAAAAAAATTATACTCTGCGTTTTTTGGGTGGACGGCATCCGTTGTGCGGAATCGGCGTCAAATCACGGATGGCGGTTATTTCGAGGCCGGCAGCTTGTAAAGCTCTGATAGCCGACTCCCGTCCGGCACCAGGACCTTTGACGCGCACTTCGACGCGCTTCAATCCCATATCGATCGCTTGTTTGGCAGCCGTTTCTGCGGCAACTTGCGCTGCAAATGGAGTGCTTTTCTTCGACCCTCTAAATCCCATTTTACCCGACGTACACCAAGTAATCACGTCGCCATTGCTGTTACTGAGTGTAACGATCGTATTGTTGAAAGTCGCTTTGATAACTGCAACGCCCGTTGATTCGATTAGTTTTTTCTTTTTTCGAACTGTAGGTGTCGTCGCTGCCGTAGGTGTCGGTTTTGCCACCGTTTGTCTCCTTTAATTCCTATTTAAACTTTTACTTCTTCGCTTCAACTTTCTTGAGGCCGCCGATTGTTCTTCTCTTACCTTTACGAGTACGCGAATTCGTTCTGGTTCTCTGCCCTCTAACCGGTAAGCCTTTGCGATGACGCAACCCGCGATAACAACCGATATCCATCAAGCGCTTGATATTCAACGTGTATTCGCTACGCAACGCACCTTCGACTTTGAATTCGGCGTTGATCACGTTACGAATTTTATTTTCTTCGTCTTCGTTGAGTTCTTTAATCTTTTTGGTCGGTTCAACGCCGGCCTTTTCCAGAATTTTAATTGCCGCCGTCCGCCCGATTCCATAAATATAGGTCAAGGCGATAAACGCTCTCTTTTCTTTCGGCAATTCTACACCAGCTATACGAGCCAAGGTATTGCTCCTTACAAATTATTATAGTTAAAATTATCCCTGACGTTGTTTATGTTTTTTATTTTCGCAAATCACGCGCACAACGCCTTTTCGACGGATAATTTTGCATTTATCACAAATTTTTTTAACTGACGATCTGACTTTCATGAGACGGACGCTCCTAATAGTTACTTAAACCGATACGTAATTCGACCACGGGTAAGATCATACGGTGATAATTCAACCGTCACCTTATCTCCCGGTAATATCCTGATAAAATGCATTCTCATTTTACCGGAAATATGTGCATGAACTTCATGCCCGTTTTCTAACTTAACACGAAAAGTGGCGTTGGGTAATGTTTCCAGAATCACTCCGTCAACCTTGATCAGTTCCTCTTTGGCCACTCAGTTTTCCCTTAAGTTATTTGAAAACAGTTTAGGCGAAAAGTGAAGCAAATATATCAAAAAAAAACACAAAAGCAAGCTATAATTTATTAAAACAAGTCCGTTTGTGTTAAAACCATCGGACCCTCTTCGGTGACAACAATCGTATGTTCAAAGTGTGCAGAAGGCTTCCCGTCTGCCGTGCAAACCGTCCATTTATCCGGTTTTGTGTAAACTTCATACGTACCCATATTCACCATGGGCTCTACGCAAAAGACCATCCCGCTTTTCAAACGAGCGCCGGTACCTGGTTTACCATAATTAGGGACCTGCGGATCCTCGTGAAGTTCACGTCCAATCCCATGCCCAACCAGTTCTCTAACAATCGAGTACCCATGACCTTCGACATACGACTGAACCGCCGATGAAATATCATGCACACGCTGGCCGATTATTGCTTTTTTGATACCTTCATATAAAGAACTTTTGGTTACATCCAACAGGCTCTGTTTTTCTGCATTGATATGCCCAACTGGAAACGTAACCGCTGAATCACCGTAAAATCCATTTTTCAAAACGCCAACATCGACACCAATAATTTGACCCTCTTGCAATACAAATTTTTCGCTCGGAATACCATGAACTACAACATCATCGACTGATAAACAAGCGCTGCCTGGAAATCCTCGATAACCTTTGAAAGCCGGTTTACCGCCTTTTGAACGAATAAAACTTTCGATAGCTTTATCAAGTTCCATCGTGCTGAGACCCGGACAGACCAGTTCTTTTGCCATCTTCAAACATTCAACAACAACCCGGCATGATTCCCGTATGTATTCAATTTCTTTTGAAGATTTCAGATGGATCATGATTCCTATTTCTAACCGCGACGGCCGCGAATCCTGCCGGTCTTCAAAAAACCATCATAGTGTCGCATAACCAAATGCGATTCAATTTGCTGGATCGTATCTAATCCAACGCCCACGACAATTAACAACGAGGTCCCGCCAAAGAACGAGGCAAAACTATATGACACATCGGTCGAGTGACGTACGAAAAATGGAAGAATTGCAATCAATCCAAGAAATATAGCGCTTGGAAGCGTTACTCTCGTCAAAATATTATCGATGAAATCCGATGTTTTCTTACCCGGACGCACTCCAGGAATAAAAGCGCCCTGTTTTTTCAAATTGTCAGCAACTTCAACCGGGTTCATTGCAATAGCTGTATAAAAATATGTGAAGAAAACAATGATAATCAAAAACATTAGATTGTAAAATATTGAATCAATTGAAAAATGCTGAGTAATAAATTCTGAAAAAGGACCGGGGAAAAACGTCGCAAGAGTATTCGGTACAAACATAATTGATTGCGCAAAAATAATCGGCATCACGCCTGCAATATTGATTCGCATTGGAATATAAGTTGACTGACCCCCGTACACTTTACGGCCGATGACGCGTCGTGCATATTGTACCGGAACCTTACGAATGCCCTGAGTAATGAAAATAATAGCCGCAACAATGGCGAGAAGAATTACAACCAGAACAAGTTCAATCATAATATTGCGATTACCATTAGCAATTTGTTGCGCTTCATCGAAAATGGCTGTCGGAAACCGCGCCAAAATACCAATGGTAATAACCAACGAAATACCATTACCGATACCGCGCTCAGTGATTTGTTCGCCAAGCCACATAATAAACATCGTACAGGTTGTCATGGTTACCATGGTCATCAAGAAAAAGAGCGGGCCTTGATCCGGCACAACTTTTACTTCCTGATTACCGACTACAACGCTCAAACTGCACAACCAGGTAGCCACGCCGATTGCCTGTATGGCCGCCAACGCCACCGTTCCGTAGCGTGTCATTTGATTGATTTTTTTACGTCCTTCTTCGCCTTCACGCTGAAGTTTCTGCAGATAAGGAATGGTTGTTCCAAGTAACTGCAGAATAATCGACGTGCTGATGTACGGCATGATACCTAAAGCGGCAATTGTTGCCTGGCTCAAACCGCCACCGGCAAATAGATCATAAAAACTCAATAAAGTGTTTTCAGCTTGACGAAAATATTGTCCCAATGCTGTCGCATTGATACCCGGAGCCGGAATGTGTGCAGCGATGCGCTCAATTAACAGAACGGCTAACGTGAAAAAAATCCGTTTACGTAACTCCGGTATCTTAAAAACATTCGCAAAGGTTTGAAGCATGGTGCGTTGTCTTTCTAAACAGAATGAATGAGTGGCTTATTTTTTCTTGCCTTTTTTCTTCTCAAGAACCGTTTTCTTCACACCCAAGACCGTGACTTTGCCGCCGGCTTTTTCGATCTTTTCTTTCGCCGATGCACTGATGGCGTGCACTTCTAATTGCAAAGCCTTCTTAATGTCACCGTTTCCTAAAATCTTAACAGGTTTGGTTTTTTTGGCAATCAATCCGGCTTCATGTAGAAAGAGTGCGTCAATTTTTTTTGTAGTTTCCAAGCCTTCAAGCGATGAAAGATTGACGATCTGAAATTCTTTTCTGAAAATATTGGTGAAACCGTATTTCGGTAACCGACGCTGGAGCGGCATCTGACCGCCCTCAAACCCGGCCTGCATATTGACACCGGAACGTGATTTCAAACCTTTATTACCTTTGGTCGACGTACCACCATGACCCGAACCCTCACCACGTCCGATACGTTTGACTTTTTTCCTCGATCCCGGCGCATATTTAAGATTACTTAAATTCATGATCAATCCTCTGAAAACTTTTTACTTTTTAGCTTTGATTACTTTATATCCGGCTTCGGCTTTGGGTTGTGCTTTCGGCTTTTCATTGACCGATTCGCACGACACGATATAACGAACGCTTTCCACCATTCCGCGAATTTGCGGAGTATCGTTGTGATAAACAGTTTGACCGATTTTTCTTAGGCCCAACGTGCGGACAGTTGCACGATGTTTTTCCATAGCACCGTTCAAGCTACGCACCTGTGTAATTTTCAATAAACTCATAATACCTTACCTGGTTGATATTTCTAACTATTTCGTAAGCACTTCCATTACAGAAAGGCCGCGGCGTGCACCGATTTCCCGCGCATTGGTCACTTCACTCAAAGCCTTCATTGTTGCTTTGACAACGTTATGAGGATTGGATGAGCCTTTGCATTTGGTCAAAATATCGGTAATTCCTACAGATTCAACGACCGCACGAACAGCGGCACCCGCAATAATACCAGTTCCCTTCGATGCAGGTTTCAGAAAAATTTTACCGGCACCAAACTTCGCCGACACTTCGTGGGGCAACGTTCCGTTCATCAGAGGAACATAAATCATTTTTTTCTTGGCGTCTTCTTTTCCTTTAGCAATAGCATCCGGAACTTCATTCGCTTTACCCAATCCGATACCAACGCGTCCTTTACCGTCGCCAACAACTACAATAGCATTAAAACTAAAACGACGACCACCTTTCACAACTTTCGCAACGCGATTGATATAGACGACGCGTTCTTCTTTAAGATCCGTTTCAGTCGGGTTTTCCTGATTCCCTTGTTGCTTACTCATCGATCTTTTGCTCATCAAAGCCTCACGTATATGACGTTACTTTATTAAACTTAAAATTGTAGTCCGCCTTCGCGCGCACCATCAGCCACTGCTTTTACACGGCCGTGAAATTGATAGCCACCGCGATCAAACACAACCTTTTCGATACCTTTGCTTTTCGCAGCTTTGGCCACTTCCATACCAACGGCTTTCGAAACACCGATTTTCCCTTTCGAACCGCTTACTGCATTTTTTACTGCATCGGCCGTACTGCTGATGTGCACAAGCGTTTTGCCCTGCGAATCGTCAATCAATTGCGCATAAATATGCTTAACGCTTCGGAATATCGCCAAACGGGGACGCTCCGTAGTACCGGCTAATTTGCGGCGAATACGCTTTCTGATCTTGGCGCGTTTCGCTGTTTTAAGAGTATGTTGATCTGACATAAATTTACAATCTCAATAATATATTGAATGATTAAAATGTACTTACTTCTTGGCGGCGGCTTTACCAGCTTTACGGCGGATTTTTTCATCTGCATATTTAACGCCTTTGCCTTTATAAGGTTCAGGCAATTTGAAAGAACGAATTTTCTGAGCCACCTGACCGATTAATTGTTTGTCAATTCCTTTAACGCTGACGGCCGTCGGACTGCTGACTACTATTTCAACACCCGTGGGCGGCTGAAAAAGTAAAGGGTGCGAAAAACCGAGATTGAATTGAACCATCTTTCCCTTGGCTTCGGCTTTATAGCCAACGCCAACGATTTCTAATTTTCGTTCAAAACCTTGCGTTACACCGGTAACCATGTTGGCTATAACGGCCCGTGCCGTGCCGTGCAGTGCCCGGTGAAATCCGACATTACTCTTTCGGGAAATATGGATTTCTTTATCTTTCATTTCGATCACTGTATCGGGGTGAAACGTCTGATGCAGTTCACCTTTCGGTCCTTTGATGCGAACCGTTGCTCCCGAAATTGTCACCGTCACATTGGCTGGGACGGGAATAGGTTTTTTTCCAATTCTTGACACGATATTACTCCTAAATACTTTTCCTCTCGATGTAATCGAGCCGATTTAAAATTTTAAAACTACCAGATATAGCACAACACTTCGCCACCGACGTTTTCCAGCTTGGCTTTTTTATTCGTCATCACGCCTTTCGGAGTCGAAAGAATGGCAACACCTAAGTTGGCTTTCACGCGTGGAATGCTTTTGACACCGGTATAACGGCGCAATCCGGGCGTACTCACTCGCGCAATATGAGAAATCGCATTACGTTTTTTCTCATCGTATTTGAGGTAAATGCGAAGAATTCCTTGTTTACCGTCGTCAAAATTATTGTAATCTTTGATAAAACCCTGTTCGAGCAGAATTTGTGTAATATCACGTTTCAGGTTCGACGCAGGGATATCCACACTTTTTTTCTTCGCCTGTATCGCGTTACGGATTTTCGTCAGGAAATCCGCGATCGGATCGGTCATGGACATGGAAACTTCTCCTTTATTAAAAACTTCTTAAAATCTTCTAAAAGCGCTTTACCACGAAGCTTTGGTAACGCCCGGAATTTCTCCGTTCAATGCCAGATCGCGGAAACAAATTCTGCAAATGGCAAATTTGCGCATATACGCACGCACACGTCCGCAGCGCTTGCACCGCGTCACTTTACGCGTCGAAAATTTCGGAGTCCTTTTGGTTTTTGCAACCCATGCTTTCGTTGCCAATGTAAAGTCCCTTTCTGATAAATCCTTTTAGTTTATTTCTTCCTAAACGGCATACCGAATTCTTTGAGCAATTCATACGCTTCTTCGTCCGTCTTGGCGGAAGTCACGATCGTGATATCCATTCCGCGCACTTTATCCATTTTGTCAACATCGATTTCCGGGAAGATAATCTGCTCTTTCACACCAAGTGTATAGTTGCCACGCCCGTCAAACGATTTGTCCGGTACACCTTTGAAATCGCGGATACGCGGAATGGCCACATTCAGCAACCGATCGAGAAATTCATACATGGCTGCATGTCTTAGAGTGACAAAACATGCAATGGGCACTCCCTGACGCAATTTGAAATTCGAGATGGCTTTTTTCGCTTTGCGCAATGCCGGTTTCTGACCGGTAATCAATGTCAAGTCATGCACGGCAGCGTCAAGTAATTTAGGATCCTGCGTGGCCTGACCCACGCCCATGTTGATGACAATTTTGTCCAACTTGGGAACTTGCATGAGATTTTTGTACGTAAACTTTTTCATTAGCGCAGGGATAACGCGATCTTTATAAGCGGCCTGTAAACGCGCTTTGTAATTTTTATCTACAGCTTCACGTTTGCCTGCAACGGCCAGACCATCGCCGCCTTTTTTTTCTTTTTTCTCTTTTGTCGCTGTTTTTTCTTGCTTCGCCATGATGCTATTAAGTTCCTCTTAACGTGAAAATTACTTTAATTTCTAATTGACGACTTCGCCGGTTACCCGGGCAACGCGCACTTTGCTACCGTCTTCAAGGTGTTTGTGGCCAACACGGGTTTTTTGTCCATTGTGAACCAACATGACTTTGCTGGCATGGATCGACGCTTCTTTTTCTTGAATACCACCTTGAGGATTGCGCTGATTCGGCTTGATATGTTTTTTACGTAAATTAATGCCTTCGACAATCACGCGGTTTTCATCGACAAAAACTTTAAGCACTTTGCCTTGTTTGCCTTTATGAATTCCGGAGATCACTTGCACAGTATCATTCTTTTTGATATGCATATTTTATTTCCTTGAACTTTCTCGTAATTGATGGTACTACTTATAGTACTTCCGGTGCGAGTGAAACAATTTTCATAAATTGTTTTTCTCGCAATTCGCGCGCCACGGGCCCGAAAATACGAGTCCCTGTAGGCTCTTTATCTTTATTGATCAATACAGCTGCATTTTCATCAAAACGAATGTATGATCCGTCTTTGCGACGAGTTTCTTTACGCAAACGCACCACCACGGCACGAGCCACATCGCCTTTTTTAACGCCACCACCCGGAATAGCGTCCTTGACCGAAACAATAATTTCATCGCCCAAATGAGCATATCGCTTAGACGTACCTCCCAAAACACGAATGCACATGACTTTTTTCGCGCCAGAGTTGTCGGCTACCGTTAATCGTGTATATTCTTGAATCATGGTTTATCTCACAAAGTTTAGTGTTAGAGTCGGTTAAACGGCTTTTTTGATAATTTCAATCAGGCGCCATCTTTTGAGTTTGCTCAAAGGACGTGTTTCCATGATCTTAACGATATCGCCGATTTTAGCTTCTTGCTTTTCATCATGCGCCATCAACTTGGTCGTTTTCTTGACGTACTTTTTGTAAATCGGGTGTTCAACTTTCCGCTCGATCGCTACCAGAATGCTCTTTTGCATTTTGTTGCTAACAACAGTGCCGGTACGAACTTTACGGCGATTGCGTGTTTCAGTATTTTTTTCGGTCTGATTCGACATGAATTCATTCTCCCATCATGCTGCGGTTATTCCGCAACGTATTATCGCACTAAAATATTTTTTAAAGTTTGATACTCTTTAACAAAATCTTTACGCCGAGGATGTGCATACAATACCGTCAGTGCCTGACGCAATTTTGCTTTATCCGCGTGGATTTTTTCACCCTTGATAACATCAGCGACTTCAGAAATCTGGTACTGGCTGCTCAAGGCATTCAAAATGTCTTTGGCTTTGATCATGGCAGTTTTGACTTCTTCTTCGCGGATCATCGTTTTAAGTAACGCAATTTCTTTGCGTTTTTCTTTAAGCGCTAATTTATTTTCTAATTGTCCGACGCCATGCTGAAACCGCAGGTCGAAAAGATTATTTTCCGCATCGACCAGCATGCCCTTCATTTCTTCAACCGGTAACCCGCGTACTTCATGTGCTTTCATGAACTGATTTCTCCTAAATAAATTATGCGCGAATTTCGCCGCGTTCGACAAACTTTGAACGAATCGGCAACTTAAATGCAGCCAAACGGAACGCTTCTTTGGCTAAATCCTCCGTTACACCGTCGATTTCAAACATGACACGTCCGGGCTTAATAACGGCTACCCAAAACTCAGGAGCGCCTTTACCAGAACCCATACGTACTTCGAGCGGTTTTTTTGTAACCGGCTTGTCAGGAAATATGCGGATCCAGATTTTACCGCCGCGCTTGATGTAACGCGTCATCGCAATACGTGCCGCTTCAATCTGACGTGCCGTTATCCAGCCGCATTCCATAGCTTTCAAACCATACGATCCGAAATTGACTTCGTTACCGCGAGTAGCCTTTCCACGCATTTTTCCGCGGTGATGCTTTCTGTGTTTGACTTTTTTCGGCATTAACATGATGAACGAACTCCTGAACGATCGATTTTAAAAATTTTCTAAATTATTTCGCTTCAAACGGATTCAATACTTCGCCTTTGCAAATCCATACTTTGACGCCAATTTGACCATAAGTCGTACGCGCCGTACCTTTTGCAAAATCAATATCCGCACGCAGTGTATGCAACGGCACGCGGCCTTCATTGTAGCGATCGGCACGTGCCATTTCAGCGCCGCCAAGGCGGCCTGAAACTGCAATACGAATTCCTTCAGCACCCATACGCATCGCCGCACGAACGGCATTTTTCATCGCACGTTTGTAAGGAATTTTGCCTTCCATTTGGCGTGCGATATCATTGGCCACTAACGTCGCATCAATTTCCGGCGATTTGATTTCCGAAATGTTGATACGGACGTCTTTACCGGTAATTTTTTTCAATTCTTCACGTAATTGATCGACGTCTTTCCCTTTGCGGCCGATGACGATCCCGGGGCGAGCAGTATGAACCGTGATGGTAATGACTTCCGCTTCTTTTTTCAAACGCTCAATGGCAATTTTGGTCACACGGGCATCTTTTGGAAGACGATTGCGCAAATACTCGCGCAGTTTAAGGTCCTCATGCAGTTTATCTGCAAAATGTTTTTCATCGAACCAACTGGAATTCCAGGTTCTAATGACGCCTAATCGTAAGCCTATCGGATGCGTTTTCTGTCCCAAAGTATCCTCCGTGAAAAATAATACTTAAAACTTTTTCATAAATTATGCTCGCTCTGCAACCACGACGGTCAAGTGACTCGTACGTTTACGAATCATTGAACGACGACCCATCGATCCCGCACGGCCCCGCTTCAGCATCGGGCCGCCATCGACAAAAATTTCTTTGACAAACAAACGGTCTGCATGAGTGCCGGGATTGATAAATTGAGCATTCGCTACTGCAGAACGAATCGCTTTTTCAATGTGTTCAGCCGCATTCTTGCGCGTAAAATGCAGAATATTTAAAGCCTCTTCTGTGCCTTTTCCGCGAACTAATTCCGCAACACGACGCATTTTGCGGGGAGAAATTCTTAAAAATCGTGATAAAGCTTTATGTTCCATAGTTCGTTTCCTGTCCGTAAGGGGACGATCTCCTGTTTAAAATTATTTCTTTGGTGCTGCAGGTGCAGTGGTTGTACCTGCCGCGGCGGCTTTACTTCCCGAATGACCGCGAAATAAACGTGTTGGTGCAAATTCACCCAATTTATGGCCCACCATGTTTTCAGACACATACACGGGGATGAATTGTTTTCCATTGTGAACAGCAAACGTGTGTCCTACAAAATCCGGCGAAATCGTGCATGCACGAGCCCAAGTTTTGACGACTTTTTTCTGATTGCTTTTGTTCATCGCTTCAATTTTTTCCTGAAGCTTTTCATCGATAAACGGGCCTTTTTTGATCGAACGACTCATGCTATTTCCTCTATCTTATCAGACTTTTTACTTACGACGTTTGATGATATACCGATTGGTACGATGATTTTTCTTACGCGTTTTGTAACCCTTGGTCGGTTGGCCCCATGGCGTTACCGGATGAGGATTACCTTGCGGGGAACGGCCTTCACCACCACCGTGCGGGTGATCAACAGGATTCATCACGACACCTCGGTTGTGCGGACGTTTGCCCATCCAACGAACGCGGCCAGCTTTTCCGATGGCAATATTTTCATGTTCAAGATTACCGACTTGACCGATCGTTGCATAACAATCTTCCAAAACTTTACGAATTTCGCCCGAAGGTAACCGTAATTGCACATAACCTTCTTCTCGGCCCGCGATATTGGCAAACGCACCGGCCGAACGCGCCATTTGGCCGCCTTTATTCAGTTTCAACTCAACATTATGTACATCCGATCCGATCGGAATTAATTTTAACGGCATGGCATTGCCAATTTTAATTTCTGCCGTTTCACCTGACATCACTTTTTCGCCAACTCGCAATCCTTTAGGGGCAAGAATATAACTTTTTTCGCCGTCTGCATATTGAATCAAAGCAATATTGGCGCTACGGTTTGGGTCATATTCGATTCCGATTACTTTCGCTTCGACGCCGGTTTTACGGCGTTTGAAATCGATGATGCGGTACATCCGCTTATGGCCGCCGCCGCGGAAACGCGACGTGGTATGTCCGATGTTGTTACGACCGCCCGTCTTCGCTAAAGGCTCCAACAACGTTTTTTCCGGCGTTGTTTTCGTGACTTCTGCGAAGTCTGATACCGTCAAAAATCGGCGTGTTGGCGTATAAGGTCTGAACGATTTAACCGGCATGATAACTATTCTCCATTTATGCTCGCTATTGCGATAAATTTCTTATTTGATTTACGCTGCGCCTTCGACAAATTCGATTTTGTTGTCTTTTGCAAGCGTGACGACTGCTTTTTTCCAGTCTCGGCTTTTACCTTCAGTTCTTCCGGCTTTGGTCCAGCGAATTTTAGCTTTTCCCATTACATTAATGGTACGAACGGAATCGACTTTGACGTTGAATTTCTTTTCAATGGCTTGTTTGATTTCCATTTTGTTGGCATCTTTAGAAACTTCAAATGCGTACTGATTTAAAATTTCTCCGTTACGCTTTTTCTTATCTTTCAGAATTGTCATTTTTTCGGTAATGACCGGACGGCGTAAAATCTGATTAACTCTGGTATTGTCCATGATAGTTAAAACCTTTTAAAGTTTCTTATTCGGCGCCGGCGCCAAAAGCCGTTGCCACATTCTTCAATGCCGTTTCGTGAAAAAGCACATAATCGGCATTCATAATTTCATAGGTTGAAGCGTCCTTGGTCACGCTAATTTTCAAGCCGGGAATATTGCGGCATGATTTTTTGAAGTTTTCATAAACGCGAACTTCTTTTTCGTCTTTTCGAGTCTTGTCAACCAACATCAATACTTTTTGAATTTTTTTGGTTTCACTCACTAAGCCCAAATTGGTCAAAACTTCAAATACTGATTTCGTTTTAGGCGTTTCAGCGCACAAAGTATGAAAATCTTCAACAACTACAATTTTGCTGTCATTCGCTTTATAGGTCAAGGCTGACTTGCGCGCAAGACGCTTGACTTTAACATTCGTATCCTTTTTGTAAAGATGAGGATGCGGACCGAAAGTGATAGCGCCGCCCGGCCATAAAGGAGTCTTGACCGATCCTGCACGGGCTCCGCCTGTACCTTTTTGTTTCCAAGGTTTTTTGGTAGTACCGGAAACATCGGAACGCTCAAGCGTATTGTGTGTTCCGTGGCGTTTATTGGCACGTTCGGCTTTAACAGCCAAATACACGGCGTGATCATTGGGTGTGATTCCAAAAATATCCGCCGGCAGTTCTACTTTACGCCCTGAATCTTCACCGTTAATTTTTTTGACATCTAGTTTCATTGATCGAATCCTCGATTAAACTTTCTTACTTGCCGTTTTTGCGAATTTCAATGTAGGAATTGGTCGCTCCAGGTACGCTGCCTTTGATAAATAAAACATTCGTTTCTTTATCCAGACGTACCACCTTCAGATTTTTTACGGTAACACGATCGCTTCCCATTCTGCCGGCCATACGCATGCCTTTGAAAACGCGCGAAGGATCGGACGAACCGCCGACAGAACCCGGCGAACGAACGCGATCGGAAGCACCGTGCGATGTTTGATTGATACCGCCGAATCCGTGACGTTTTACAACGCCTTGAAATCCTTTTCCTTTGGAAGTACCGACCACTGTAATTTTGTCACCGACATTGAAGATATCCAGGCTGACCGTTGCACCGAGTTGAAATTGCGCTACATCAAGATCTTTAAATTCTCTCAGAATGCGCGGAAAGGTCTCAGTCAAACCGGCTTTTTTTGCATGACCTTGGAGAGGATTCGGCGTGTTTTTACCGCGGCGATTACCAACGGCTAATTGAACAGCTTCATAGCCGTCTTTTTCCTTGGTCTTGATTTGTGTCACGACGTTGGGCAATGCCTCGACAAGGGTTACGGGAATAATATTCCCGCTCTCGTCAAAAATATTGCTCATGCCGATTTTTCTGCCAATCATACCACTCATTGTAACTATTCTCCTGTAAGGAATTTCTCCGACGCAGTTTTTGCGTCGTACGAAATTCCATCAAAATTTAAACATTGCCCGGTCGCCCGGGTTGCTATTATGCGTTGGCGGTCACTTTCAATTCAATATCTACACCGGCTGGTAACTCCAGCTTAGACAACGCTTCTACCGTTTTATTCGTCGCGTTCAAAATACAAATTAAGCGTTTGTGA